>NZ_JBEXJF010000044.1:0-44970 GCF_040608935.1 Nocardioides sp. NPDC004968 | reverse complement strand
GTCCGGGCCTTCGTTTCGGAGTAGCGGGGACAGGATTTGAACCTGTGACCTCTGGGTTATGAGCCCAGCGAGCTACCGAGCTGCTCCACCCCGCGTCGCAAGAACAACACTACCCGCGAACTGACCCGAACCCCAATCTCGGGCGCCTGGCTCTCGTCGAGCCCGAAATCACGAAGGCCCGGACCTTTCGGTCCGGGCCTTCGTCTTGGAGTAGCGGGGACAGGATTTGAACCTGTGACCTCTGGGTTATGAGCCCAGCGAGCTACCGAGCTGCTCCACCCCGCGTCGCAAGAAGAACATTACACGGGAGGGGAAACGAACCCCTAATCGGAGAGGTCCTCAGCCTCCGGAGATGAGGTCGGCGGCCTGGTCGACCTTGTCCTGAGCCTCGGCGATGAGGCGCTCGCGCTCGGCGTAGTCGCCGGACTTGCCGGCCTCGTCGGCCTGGGCGAACAGAGCACGCGCGTCCTCGAGGAGCTGGCCGACCTCGCCCGGTGAGTCACCGGAGGGAGGTGGGTTGGTCTCGGCTGGTTCCTCGTCGGGATCGGAGGCCGTCGGAGGCGTCGGCGCGGCGCCGGTCAGCGCGACCTCGAGGGCCTCGTTCAGCGTCGTACCGTAGCCGACCCGTCCGTCGTAGGAGACCAGCACGAAGGCCAGCTGGGCATACCCCGAGGTCGAGGCGGTCGCTCGGCGGGCGTAGATCGGCTCGACGTACAGGAGGCCGTTCTTCGCCGTCGGATAGGTGATGACCTGGCCCCACACCGGCGCAGATCCGGAGCGGTTGAACGAGGCGACCTCGTCGGCGATCGCCTTGTCCGTACGGAACTCGTTGGAGACCATGCCCGGACCCTGGGTGTCCTCGGGGAAGCCGGTGGTGATCCGGATCTTCCCGTAGTTCTCCGAGGTGGCGTCCGAGTCCACCGACATCATCGCCGCCAGGTTGGGACGGTTGTAGGGCACGAAGGCCGACGTCAGCGACCACCGAGCGGCCTCCGAGCCGTCGGAGAGGAACATCCGGTAGGGCGTCTGCTGGTGGTTGTCGTCGTTCGGGTCCTCGGGTACGGCCCAGCGCTCGTTACCGGAGAAGAAGACGTCCGGGTCGGAGACGTGGTAGCGCGCCAGCTGGTAGCGCTGCACCTTGTAGAGGTCCTCGGGGTAGCGAAGGTGCTCCATCAGCTCCTTCGGGACCGACGACTTCGGCATCACGGTGCCGGGGAAGGCCGCCTCCCACGTCTGCAGGATCGGGTCCGCCTCGTCCCACTCGTAGAGGGTGACCGTGCCGTCGTACGCATCCACGGTCGCCTTCACCGCGTTGCGCATGTAGTTGATCTCGTCGGTCGGCAGCGTCTGCACCCCGGTCGAGGTCTGGGTGGCGTCGTCGGTCATCGAGGCGAACGAGTCACGCGCGGCCTGCGGGTAGCGGTCGGTGGTCGTGTAGCCGTCGACCACCCACTGGATCCGCCCACCGACGACGACCGGGTAGACGTCGTCGTCGAGGGTCAGCCACGGCGCCACCTTCTGCACCCGCTCCTTCGGGGAGCGGTCGTAGAGGATCTCGGAGTTCTCGTTCACGCGCGAGGAGAGCAGGAAGTTCGTGGAGCCGAACTGGATGGCGTACATCAGCTGCCGGAAGTTGGAGCCGATCGGGACACCGCCGGCACCCTCGTACGTCGTCCTGGTCTCGCCGTCCTCGGAGTTGTAGTCGAGCTCGACCGGGTTGCCCTTGCCGGCCTTTCCGACGATCGAGTACTCCGGCGAGTCCTCGCCGAAGTAGACCTTGTCCTGGAACTTGCCCTGGCCCGAGGTCAGGTCGTGCTGGCCGGTGCGGTCGCCCTCGGCCCACTGCATCTGGTTCGACTCGGTCTTGTCGTCGGCTCCGCGCATGTTGGCGTAGGAGGCGATCACTCCGTTGGAGTGGGTGTAGACCGTGTGCAGGTTGGTCCAGGTGCGGTCGGAGTCGGAGATGCCGGCCTGGTTGAGCTCGCGTACGCCGAGCACGACCGCCCGCTCCTTGCCGCCGACCTCGTAGGTGGAGATGTCCAGCGGCTCGTGCACGGAGTAGTAGGAGCGACCCTGCTGGACCTGCTCGAACTCGCGGTGGACCACCGCGGGGTCGACGATCGGCAGCGAGGAAGCGGTCTCGTCGAGCTGCTCGGGCGAGGCGCCGTCGGCCTCAGCCTGCGAGGTGTACTCGGTCACCTCGAGGTCGTCCTTGGCGATGCCGTAAGCGTCCTGGGTGGCCTTGATGTTGGCGGCCAGGTAGGGCTTCTCCTTGTCCTGCTCGCTCGGCCGGACCTGGAAGCCCTGCACGACCGCGGGCCAGATCATCCCGATCAGCAGCACCGAGATCGCGAACAGTGAGATCGCGATCGACGGCAGCTGCCAGCTGCGCCGCCACATGTTGAGGATGAACAGCACCCCACAGATCACCGCGATGCCGAGCAGGATCTGGTTTGCCGGGAGCACCGCGTGCTCGTCGGTGTAGGTCATTCCGTCCAGGCGGGGCCCGGAGCCGTTGACCAGGTCGTAGCGGTCGACCCAGTAGTCGAGCCCCTTGACCAGCAGGATCATCCCGAGCATGGCGCTGAGCTGGATCTGCGCGGAGCGGGTGAACCGATCGCGCTGCGCGGTGAGCCGGATCCCGCCGTAGACGTAGTGCACGATCATCGCGCCGATGGTGCCGAGGATCAGCCCGGTCAGCGCGAAGTTGACCAGGTAGTGCCACCACGGCAGGTCGAAGACGTAGAAGCCGATGTCCTTGCCGAAGAACTCATCGGTCTTGTCGAAGTCGTGCCCGTGGCGCCACATCAGATACGTACGCCACTGGCCGGCGCCCGAGAAGCCGGCGAAGATCCCCGAGACCCCAGCGACGCCGACCAGGAGCCAGGTGCGGATCGGGGCGATCGCGTCGCGGTAGCGGTCCAGGCCACCGATGTCGTCGGCCGGGTGGAAGTAGGGACGGGTGCGGTATGCGAGCGCCGCGGGCAGCCCGATCATGATCGCCATCAGCACGAAGAAGATGACGAAGAGTGCCGTACGCGTCCAGAAGACCGTGCCGAAGACGCTGCTGAAGTCGATCGCGTCGTACCACAGCGCGTCGGTGTAGATCGCCGCGAACGCGCTGATGCCGAAGAAGAGCACGATGACCGAGACGGCCGAGATCGCCAGCCATCGGTTGCGGCCGGTGCTCTGTGTGCGCGCCGGCGCCTGTGCCGGGTCGTCGTCGTCGAACAGACTCATGCGTCAGCCTCGCTGTCTGGGTTCTCCTCAAGAGTGACACGCAGCAGTTCGAGGAGCTCGGGGACCAGGTCGACGCCGCCGATGACCGACTGGTCGTCGTCGTGCGCCTTCAACCGCAGAGCACAGTACGTAGCACCAGCACGTGTCGCGCCGGCCACGATGCGTACCTCTTGCCGGTCGGGGTGCGCCTTGGCGAACTCCGCGGCCGCCTCGGCGTCGTCGGGGATCTTGCCGTCGGCGTCGGGCGGCAGCACGAGGCGCTCGACCACCGCTGCGCAGCCGGTGACCCCGGCGGGCCAGGCGGTCGTCTGGAGGACCTCCTCCAGCTGGGTCGTCACCGGCACCTGGTCCTGCTCGATCGGGGTCAGCGACCCGTCCTGATCGGGAGCATCCAGGCCCATCATCGTGGCGAGCGCGGGCTCGGCCTCGACCAGCGCGGCGGTGTCGACGAGCGCGAAGAGCCTCGCCGGTCCGTCCCAGCCTTCGCCGGCGACGTGGGCCTCGATCTCGAGGACGGCCGTGGCCAGGGCAGGGTCGGTCTCCAGGTCGAGACCGCGGCTGAGCTCGGGCGTGGGCTCAGGGGTGTCGTTCACTTCGTGCTCCCACAGGTCGGCAGCTTGGCATTCGGGTCCTCGGTCCAGGTCTCGATCGCCTTGACGGCGTCGTCGAGAGTCTCTACACGGGTCAGGCGCATGTCACCGTTCTCGGCGCCCTCGACGTCTTGGCAGTTGCCGGCAGGCACCAGGAAGAGCTCGGCTCCGTCCGAGGCCGCACCCGGGATCTTCTGCTGGATCCCGCCGATCGGGCCGACGTTGCCGTCACCGTCGATGGTGCCGGTGCCGGCGATCTTCTTCTCGCCGGTCAGCGGCCCCTCGGTGAGGGTGTCGTAGACCGAGAGCGCCATCATCAGCCCGGCGCTCGGTCCGCCGATGGCCGGGTCGAGGGTGATCTTGACGTCGTAGGGGAACTCGTAGGTCGCTCCCAGCGAGACGCCGATGAAGGCCTTGCCGTCCTTCTCGCCGGTCTTGATGGTCTCGGTGAGCGTCTTGCCCTTGCGCTCGATGGTCAGCTCGACCGTGTCACCGGGCTCGACCTTCTGCACCTCCGCGACGACCTCCTCGGGGGTGTCGACCGCCTTGTCGCCGACCTTGGTGACCACGTCGTCGGCCTTCAGCTTGCCGGCGGCCGGCGCGTCCTCGGTCACCTCGGCGACCGAGACCTCGTCGACGTCCTCACCGAGCTTGGTGAACGCCGCGGCGATCGCCGCGTCCTGGGCGCTGGCCATCTGCACCTGCCCGGCCTCACGGTCGTCCTCGACGGTGCCCTGGTCGGGGTAGGCGACCTCGCGCGGGTAGACCGCTTCGGTGTCGCTCATCCATGCGCCGAGCAGGGTCCAGAGCCCGAGCCTTGCCTCGCGGGTGGTCTCGGAGACCGTGGTCATCCGCAGCTGCCCCTCGTCGCGGTAGCTCTTGTGGCCCTCGACCTGGACGATGTCCTTGCCGTCGAACTCGCCCAGGACGTTCACCGTCGGCCCGGGGCTGTAGATCGTGAAAGGCAGCGGAACGACCCAGGCGATCACGATCAGGGCAACCACGAGCGGCAGGGCGACAAGGCCGGCCAGGGTGCGCTGTGTCATAGCGTCACCTTCTCATTCAAGACCAAGTGCACACTAAGAGGCATCGCGGTTGACACGGACCGCGACTCCGGTCGACCTGTCGGGCGGCGGCTGAGGCGCTGCGTACCTTCTCGAGCGCTCGCGCGTCTTCTCCTTCTCGAGCGCGATCCCGAGGCGGCGTACGACCTCTTCGCGGTCCTGCTCTCGCCCCTCACGTCCGAGGAACGCGACCCAGGCCATCGCCAGCACGGTGATGACCGCAGACGGTACGAGCCAGAGCAGGATGTCCACGTACGCAGCCTATTTGGTCGTGCCAACGCCGCGCATCAGGGCGCGCCGACCCACTCGTCGGTGCCGTCGGTGAAGACCTGGTGCTTCCAGATCGGCACCTCGGCCTTGAGGGTGTCGATGAGGTCGCGGGAGGCGGCGAAGGCCTCGCCGCGGTGGCCGGAGGCGGTGGCCACGATGACGGCGATGTCGCCGATGTCGAGGTGACCGGTGCGGTGGACGGCGGCGAGACCCGCGACGCCGTGGTCGGCGGCCACCTTCTCGGCGACATCCGCGAGGCGGGCGAGGGCACTCGGATGGGCCTGGTAGTCGAGGCCGGTCACGCCCTTGCCCCCGTCGTGGTCACGTACGCGGCCGACGAAGAGCGTCACCCCGCCGGAAGCGTCGTCGTCGAGTGCGGCCAGCACCTCGGTGACATCGAGAGGGGTCTCCCTGATGTCGAGAAGCTTGACGGCGCCATTCTTCGGTTCAGCCATGGAAACAGCCTAGTGCTTGCTGACAGCGGGCTTCCGTAACCGCGTAGGCTGGACACATGAGTCAGACCCCAGGTGGCCCCGACGAGCCGGAGGAGCCGGAGAACCCCTTCAAGGGCACGCCCTTTGAAGCGTTCTTCGGTGGTTTTCCCATCGGCGGCGTTGGCGGAGGCCCCGGCGGCATGCCTGACCTGAGCCAGATCTTCGGTCAGATCCAGTCGCTGCTACAGCCCTATGACGGCCCGCTGAACTGGGACGTCGCGATGGACCTCGCCCGCAAGGTAGCCGCGTCCTCGCCCGACCCGACGCCTTCACAGAAGCAGAAGGACGCGGTCGCCGACGCGATCCAGCTGGCCGACCACTGGTTGGAGGAGACCACGTCGTTCCCCTCCGGCGTGAAGTCGGCCACCGCCTGGTCGAAGGCCGAGTGGCTGGTCAACACGCTGGACGCGTGGAAGCCACTGATCGAGCCGGTCGCGGCCTCGACCGCGGCCGCCATGAGCGGCCAGCTCCCCGAGGACATGAAGGCCCAGATGGGCCCGATGATCGGGTTCGTCGGCAAGGCGATGGGCGCGTTGTACGCGAACCAGGCCGGCACCGGCCTCGGCCATCTCGCCGGCGAGGTCATCTCCGTCTCCGACATCGGCATCCCGCTGACCGAGCCCGGTCAGGCCGCGCTGCTGCCGGTCAACGTCGAGCCCTTCGCCGAGGGCCTGGGCGTCAGCACCGACGACGTGCTGCTCTTCCTGGCCCTGCGCGAGGCCGCCCACCAGCGGCTCTTCGCCGGTGTGCCGTGGCTGCGTGACCACGTGGTCTCGGCCGTGACCGACTACGCGCGCGGCGTCGAGCTCAACATGGAGGCCATGCAGCAGCGCATCGAGGAGCAGATGCGCGGCCTGGACCTCTCCGCGATGCAGGACCCGTCCCAGCTGCAGAACATGTTCGAGGAAGGCATGTTCGAGGTTCCGGACTCGCCCGCGCAGAAGGCGGCGCTGGAGCGGCTCGAGATCGTGCTGGCGCTCGTGGAGGGCTGGGTCGACGAGGTCGTCGCCCTGGCCACCGCCGAGAGGATGCCGGTCGCGGCGCAGCTGCAGGAGGCCGTACGCCGACGCCGCGCTGCCGGCGGTCCGGCCGAGCAGACCTTCGCGACCTTGGTCGGCCTCGACCTCCGGCCGCGGCGACTGCGGGACGCGGCTGCCCTGTGGGGCTCGCTGCGCACCCGTCAGGGCATCGAGGCGCGCGACGGCGTCTGGATGTCCCCGGCGCTGCTGCCCACCTCGGCCGACCTCGACGACCCGCTCGGCTTCCGTGAGGGCGCCGAGGCGCCTGATGTCGACTCGATCGACTTCGACGAGGAGCTCAAGAAGCTGCTCGGCGGAGACGCTGACGAGTGAGTCTGCACGCTGACGCGGTCGCGATCCTGCGGGCGTGGGACGCTCCGTCCGCTCCCCAGGAGACCTTGCGGCAGCGCTACGTCTCCCATCTCGAGGCCGAGCCCACCGGGGTCTTCAAGTCGTGCGTCCCCGACCACCTGACGGCCTCGTGCGTGGTGCTCTCCGACGACGGCTCCTCGGTGCTGCTGACCCACCACCGCAAGGCGCGGCGCTGGTTCCAGTTCGGTGGTCATCTCGAGCAGGACGACGCGACCCTGTGGGCGGCCGCCGCCCGTGAGCTGCGTGAGGAGTCCGGCGTGCCGGACCTGGTGCCGCTGCCCGGGCTGGTGCAGCTCTCCGAGCACCCGGTCCCGTTCTGTGCGCCGTCCGGCGACGTCCACCACCTCGACGTACGCTTCATGGCCGTCGCTCCCGCCGGTGCGGTTCCGGAGGTGAGCGAGGAATCGCTGGACGTACGTTGGTGGCCGGTCGACGCGATCCCCGAGCCCGAGGACAACCTGCTCGAGCTCATCAAGCTCGCCCAGGCTCGCCTCTAGCGCCGACCTCCCGGGGTCGTGCCGAGCGCCGTGTGGGCGGTCGGACGGCGGCTGACGGCTAGCGCGGAGGGCGGTTCACCGGCGTACCTGACGACGTCGCGGGTCAGATGGCTCTGGTCGGCGTAGCCGTGACGGGCGGCGACCTCGGCGACCGGCAGCGTGCCGAGGCGATGTATCGAGCTTGTCGAGATGTCTGCGGCGGCTCGCTCGAAACGTATGACACCGGCAGCTGCCTTCGGGGTGAGCCCGACGGCGCGCTGGAAGCAGGTCGTGACGTACCGGTGGCTCCATCCGGTCTCGGTCACGAGGTCCCGGATGCGCGCCTGACCTCCGGATTCGGTGATCCGGTCCCACAGCCACGACACCAGCGGATCGACCGGATCGCCAGCCACACCACCGGCCCTTGCCAGCAGCGCGGACTGGACCAGGTCGAGCCTCGGTCGCCAGGTGCCGGCCGCTGCGAGCCGCTCCGAGAGAGACGGCCCGAGCTGCGGAATCAGGTCTTCGGCCGCGATCACCCTGCCGGCCACCTCCTGACCCGGGACACCGAGCAGCCGGGAGACACCGAGCGGCGTCAGATAGACCTGCACGCACGCATGACTGCGCCCGGACCGGGTCGAGACCGGCCCGGGCATGAAGCCGGAGAGGAACGACCCGTACGTCCCAACGCCCTCCCCCGCGGCGACCTCGACGATCTCGAACGGGTCTCCGAAGGAGAGGACCAGCGGCAGCAGGGTCCCGGCGGGCTGGCGCCGCTCGAGCGGCACGGCCGACTGCTCGCGGAAGCCCACGATGCCCGCCACCAGACCCTGCAGCCGAGGGTGGGTGGGCAGTCGTACGACCTCGGGAGTCACGCCCGTCATGTATCGATGATCGCCGGTCGATTTCGTTCAAGCCAGCCGATTCGAGCAGGGCGCAGGCTGTCGTCATGCGAAAACTGGCGATCGTGGAGTTCTTGAGCGTCGACGGAGTCATGCAGGGACTGGGCTCCCCCGACGAGGACCGGGAGGGTGGCTTCGAGCACGGCGGGTGGGGCGCGGCGTACGGCGCGGCACTCGGGGAGGTCCTCTCCCCCGACATCGGCGCCCAGACCTCGGCGTACGTCATGGGCCGGCGGACCTACCAGAAGATGGCGGAGTTCTGGCCGACCCAGCCCGACACGAACCCGATGGCGGCGAGCCTCAACTCCGCCCCGAAGTACGTCGCGACCCGCACGCTCGACGACCTGGCCTGGAGCGGTGCGAGCGTGCTCGAGGGAGACGTCGTCGATGCGGTCGCCGGCCTCAAGACCGAGGGGCAGGGGACCATCGTCACGCTCGGGAGCGGTGATCTCGTCCGTCAGCTGATGAGTGCCGGGCTCATCGACGAGCTACGGCTGTTCGTGCATCCGTTGCTGCTCGGCACCGGCAAGCGACTCTTCGGCGATCTGCCGTTTCCGTGCTCGCTCCGGCTCGAGGACATCGCCTCGACGAGTCTCGGCACGGTCGCGCTCACCTACGCCGTGGGTCAGTCGATCTCTTCGGCCCCTTCGACATCGTCGTCCTCCTCGCCCGGAGGGGCGGGGAGCTTGGCGGCTGCGGACCAGCCGGCCAGGTAGCCCTTGGCACGCTCGGCCTGGGGATAACGGTCGACCCACGCCCAGAACGCCTCGTTGTGCTTGGCCTCGAAGAGGTGGGCGAGCTCGTGGACGAGGACGTAGTCGACGACCCAGCTCGGCATGCCACGGAGCCGGTCGCTGAGCCGGATCGAGCGGTCACCCGGGGTGCACGAGCCCCAGCGGCTGTTCTGGTTGTCGACCCAGCGTACGGAGTCGGGCTTGGCCAGGCCGCCGAAGTACTGGTCGCTCAGCGCGGCGGATCGCCGCATCAGATCATCGTCACTGGGCTTGCGACGCTTTTCGGCCTTCTCCAGGCGGGCGACCATCTGTTCGACCCACTCGGCCTCCTCGCGCTGGGACATCGCAGCCGGGATCATCACGATGATGCGGTCGCCGTCACGGTAGGCAGAGACCGTACGCCGACGCCGCTTGCTGCGTCGCACCTCGATCTCCGGGCCGTCCATAGGTCAAGAAACTACCTGTTCGCCCAGGCCAGCAGGCGATCCCGAGGCCAGGTGTTGATGATCCGTTCCTCTTCGATACCCGCCGTTTCGGCTCGTTCGCACCCCAGGACGAGGAAGTCGAGCTGCCCCGGAGCGTGTGCGTCCGAGTCGATCGAGAAGAGGCAACCGGCGTCGCGGGCGAGCTCGAGGAGCTTGGTCGGCGGGTCTCTCCGCTCGGGCCGGGAGTTGATCTCGACCGCGACCTCGTGCTCGGCGCACGCCTCGAAGACCTTGCGGGCGTCGAACTGGCTGCCGGGCCGGGTGCCGCGGTTGCCGGTGACCAGCCGGCCGGTGCAGTGACCGAGCACGTTCATCCGAGTCGTGGAGACCGCCGTGACCATCCGCTTCGTCATCTGCTCCTTCTCCATCTTGAGCTTGGAGTGGACGCTGGCGACCCGCAGCTGGAGCTTGGCGAGCATCTCGTCGCTCTGGTCGAGGCTGCCGTCGTCGAGGATGTCGACCTCGATCCCCTTCAGCAGGGTGAACCCGTGTCCGGCGAGGTGGTCGTTGACCGCGTCGACGACGCCGAGCTGGCGCTCCAGGCGGGCGGCGCTGAGACCGTTGGCGATCGTCAGCCGCGGGCTGTGATCGGTGAGCACGAGGTACTCATGGCCCAGCTCGATCGCGGTGAAGGCCATCTCCTCGATCGGCGACCCGCCGTCGGACCAGTCGGAGTGGCTGTGCAGGTCGCCGCGGAGTCTGCTCCGCAGCTTCTCGCCCGCTCCGGCAGCGGTCAGCGGACCACCGTGGACGCGCTCGGTCTCCTGCAGCCGCTGCGGAATCTCGCCGCGCGCGGCCTCGGTGATGACCTTGGCCGTGCTGGCCCCGACCCCGCTCAGCTCGGTCAGCGTGCCCTCGGCCGCCCGGCGGCGTACGTCCTCCTCGGAGAGGGGCAGGATCGCTGCCGCCGCGGCTCGGAACGCCTTCACCTTGTAGGTGTCCTCGCGCCCGCGCTCGAGCAGGAATGCGATCCGACGCAGGGCTGCGACGGGGGACAACGGCTCGCCTACCAAATCTTCCTCCAACTATTTTTGCCTTCATAACCGGTGGAGAATGCTTTTCCCAGGTCAAGGTCCTGATTCAACCGAATATTCTCCTTCCGGTCACTTGGTTACTCACAGGAAAGCGCTTGTCTTCCACCGGCTGTCCCCAAGCAAAGCGGGGTTGTCCACATCTTGTCCACAAGCAACGCGGAGTGGCACGTTGACGCGCTCCCACATCCTCTTTAAGTTCGATGTCAGTGGGACCCCCGGCGCCGCCGGACGGCCTTCGCAAGGGGAAGGCGAAGGACGATCCAGGCACCGGGGGTCCCTCCAGTTTTGGGTGGCCTCCGCGACCTCGGCGAGCGCCTTCGACAGACCTTCGATGCTTCCTCGAAAGCCCCGAATCCCCCGGTATGACGCCAACACGCCGACACTCGCTTGATAGCCCGTGTTGCCGCAGGAAGCGCCGCGTGTCGTAGGGTCGAGTTGGCTCGTCATGACGAGCTTCCGACGGGCTTCCCTGACAACCCCGTCGCGACGACCAGTTACATATAGGCAAGGAGGCCGTCATGGCGGAGACCTGGAGCGGCGAGTTCTACTGCGTGAAGTGCAAGGAGAAGCGCGAGGCAACCGGTGAGATCCGGGTGAACGACAAGGGCACCAAGATGGCCAAGGCCGTCTGCCCCGTCTGCAGCACCAACCTCAACCGCATCTTGGGCAAGGCCTGATCACTGAGCTCATCCTGAGCCCACGCGGCGGCGTCCCCGGCATGTCCGGCGGCGCCGCTGCCACGTTTTGCCGAAGCGTCAGCCCCGTCGGCCGAAGCGTCACCCGAGTGCCGACTCGGCCGACGCAGGTGACGCCTCGGCAGGTTATCCACAGGCATTGTGGATTGTCGGTGCAGGAATTCCAGCGTGGTGTGAGACTCCCCGGCATGAGCACGCGCTACCGGATTCGGCCGGGGTATGTGGCCGTACGACGTGATGAGACCCGACTCCAGATCGGCATCGACCCGCCACGGCGGGCGATCGTGCAGGACGGCGTGGAGGTACGCCGCCTGCTTACCGACCTCGCCGCCGGCCGGGCGGTCGAGCCCGACCACCTGCCCGGGCGGCACGCGATGCAGCAGCTCGGCAACGCCGGTCTGCTCATCGACGCGGACGGCGGCGACCGGCCACCACCGGTGGGCTTCGACGGTCCGCCCGCCCCGCTCTCGGCGGCACGGGCGCTGATCGGACCTGCGCCGGCAACGCCGAGCATCCCGGACATCGTCGTGCTCCTCTCCGAGGGACCGCTCGACCGCGAACGAGCGGACGAGCTGGTGCGCGAGGGCCGGGCACACCTCGTCGTCGAGAGCGGACCCGACACCTGGACGGTGGGCCCGCTGGTCGTCCCCGGGGTCACCGCGTGCCTACGCTGCGTAGACGCGGCCCTCGCCGAGGAGGACGAGCGGAGGGCCGTGGTCGTGAGCCAGCTCGTCGGCAACGAGGTGCCGAGCGACGCGCTGCTGCAGTCGCTCGCGCTCTCCTGGGCCGTACGCGACGCCCGCACCTACCTCGCCGGACGCACCCCGGCCTCGTGGTCGGCGTCGGTGGTCCTCGCCCGTGACGACGCGCCCACCGTCCGGCCCTGGCTGCGGCATCCCTACTGCGGATGTGCCTGGGACCTGATCGCCTCTGCCGGCACGGCGGCGGGCGAACCGGCTTGACCTGCGCCGACGCCTCCGGCACCCTTGCGGACATGGTCACGAAGAGCGCGCTGCGACGACGAGGCATGGGTCTCTGACCCCGCCCTCGCGTCAGCCTGCCCTCTTCACCTCCTAGGACCACTCTCGTGCACGAGCACACTCTTGCCCTGTCCGCATACCTGCAGGACGCCGTCGTCGCCTGCTTCGGCGACGCCTACGCCGGTATCGATCCCGAGCTGCGGCCGGCCACCCGGCCCGAGTTCGGCCACCTCCAGTCCAACCTGCCGCTGCGGCTGGCAGGTCCGCTCGGCCTGCCGCCGCGGGAGATCGGCGCCCGCCTCATCGACGCCGTCGATCTGGGCGCCATCTCGACCAGCTCGATACATCGCCTCGGCACCCTCGACTTGGCCGGCGCCGGGTTCCTCAACATCACCTGGTCCCCGGCCGTGCTCGGCGCGGTCGTCGGCGACCTGCTGACCGACCCCCACCTGGGCGTACCCACCCCGGAGAGCCTGAATCGGGTCGTCGTCGACTACTCCTCCCCCAACGTCGCCAAGCCGATGCACGTCGGCCACCTGCGCTCCACGGTCATCGGCGACTCCCTGGCCAGTGTGCTGGCCTACGCCGGCCACGACGTCGTGCGGCAGAACCACCTCGGCGACTGGGGCACTCAGTTCGGCATGCTGGTCGAGGAGCTGCTCGGCGAGGGTCTCACCGACCCGGCGACGGTGGCCGACCTGGGCATGACCGAGCTGCTCGCGCTCTACCAGCGGGCCAAGGCGCGCTTCGACGACGATCAGGGTTTCGCCGGCGCCGCCCGGCAGCGGGTGGTCGCGCTCCAGTCCGGCGAGCCGACCACCCTCGCGCTCTGGCATGCGCTCGTCGACGCCTCGATGGCCGAGTTCGAGGCCACCTACAGCCGGCTCGGCGTACTCCTCACCGATGACGACTTCGACGGCGAGAGCCGCTACAACCCGCAGCTTCCGGGCGTCGTCGAGGACCTTCGGGCATCGGGTCTGCTGACCGAGTCGGCCGGTGCCCAGGTCGTCTACCCCGACGGCTTCACCGGCCGTGACGGCGCCCCGCTGCCGCTGATCGTGCGGAAGGCCGACGGTGGGTTCGGGTACGCCGCCACCGACCTCGCCACGATCCGGCACCGCGTCGACGACCTGGCCGTGGACCGGGTCGTCTACATCGTCGACCACCGGCAGAGCCAGCACTTCGAGATGGTCTTCGCCGTCGCCCGCGCCGCCGGCTGGCTGCCCGACTCGGTGGAGGTCCAGCACATCGGCTTCGGCACCGTGCTCGGCCCCGACGGCCGGCCGTTCAAGACCCGCTCGGGCGAGACGGTCTCGCTGACCGCCCTGCTGGACGCCGCCGAGGAGGCCGCCGCGGCCAGCTACGCCGGCCCCGGGGTCGTACGCGCCGTGGCCAACGCCGCGGTGAAGTACGCCGACCTCTCCAACAATCTGGCCCGCGACTACGTCTTCGACCTCGCCCGGATGTCGGCCACCACCGGCGAGACCGGCCCGTATCTGCAGTACGCCCACGCCCGGGTGTGCAGCATCCTCGCGCAGGCTCCGCAGCAGACGTACGCCATCAACACCCTGTTCCACCCGGCCGAGCAGCGGCTGGCGCTGGAGCTGACCGGCTTCGCGACGGTGGTTGCCAAGGTCGCCGACACCTTGGAACCGCATCACCTGACCGCGTACCTCTATGGCCTGGCGACCGCCCTGACGGCGTTCTACGAGAACTGTCCGGTGCTCAAGGCGGAGGGTGAGGTCAGGCAGACCCGGCTCGCATTGTGCGAGGCGACCCGGCGAGTGCTGTCAGAGGGACTCAGGCTCCTCGGGATCGAGGCGCCGCAGAGGATGTGAAGTGGGGTCAGGCCCACCAGTCGGAGTCGAGCTTGGCTTCCATGGAGCGCACGTGACGTCGCGAGCAGGCCTCGCAGAACGACTTCGAACGCCCACGCTCAACCGCGGTGGTCCACGCGAGGAGGCGGTTGGGGTCGGCCTCGTAGCATCCGCAGAAATCGCAGGTCTTCATGGCTCAACGATAGGTCGAAATCCTGCGCTTCAGAGGGTGCAACACCGAAATTCTGCATCACCTGAATGTCAGCGCCGTGTTACCTCCGGGAAGGCAGGACACAGGCGGTGTCGAGGCCCAGAACGTGGTTGAGGCGGCCGAACGCCAGCCACGATCCGAGGCACATGCTCAGCTCGACGATCTCGGCATCGGTGTAGTGGGCCGACATCCGGTCCCAGAAGTCCTGGTCGATGCCGTGGTGGTCGATCGCGTAGCGTTCGGCGAACTCGGCGGCGAGCCGGGTGCGGTCGTCGAAGGCGTCCGTCGTACGCCACTCCTCGACCGCCTCCGCGAACGACTCCTCGACCATCTCGCCGTCTCGCTCGGTGCGCCAGTCGAGGCAGAAGACGCAGCCGTTGATCTGCGCGATCCGCAACCGGGCGGCCTCGAACTCGCGGAGCCCGAGCGTGGTGTGCTCGTAGACCGCGAGCGAGAGGCCGGCGGCAGCCGGACCGATTCCGGGGACCATCTCGCCCCAGACGTACTCGATCGGATCCCGCCCGTCGGGAACGTCGACGATCATGCGGTCACACCTTCCTGGGCGGCCTTGGCCGCGCCGAGCTTGCCGGTCGCCGGACGCAGCGGTACGTCGAGCGCGTCGTAGAGGCCGGGGGCCGAGTCGACGAGCCACTCGATCGCGCCGACGAGCCGTCCGACCGCGGTGGCGTTGCCGCCCGCCGCCCGGTTGCCGGCCTTGTCGGTCGCCTCGACCGTCACCTCGATGCGTGGGTCCCCCTCGATGATCACCCGGTGGGCGCCGTCGCCGTCGGGTGGCGTCGGCCAGTGCGGGGCGCATGAGGGATGGATGCGGGTGACGTGCTCGACGACGATGAGCGGCTCCCCGGCGACGATCCCCTGGACCTCGAAGCGCACCGCACCCTGGGTGCCCTTCTCGAAGTCGCCCATCGACGCGGTGGTCACCGTCTCGTCCAGCGGCAGCCGCTCGACGGTCTCCCGGATCTCGTCGAGCTCGACCTCGAGGCCACGGGCCAGCAGCCTGACCTGGCCGCCCCACACCATCGTCGGGACGGTCTCAGCGAGCATCGGGGCGTCGTAGTCGATCGGCTGGCCCATCCCGACGAGATAGCGGACGGAGTCGGGCTGGTCGTAGGTGGAGTAGTCGAAGATCTCCTGGCAGCGGACGACGTCCACGGTGCTGCCCAGGCCGCTGACGAGCAGCGGCAGTACGTCGTTGCCCCACCCCGGGTCGACACCGGAGACGAAGAGCGACCCGCCGCCCTCGGCGATCGCGGCCAGCACCGGCTCACGCATCTCCGGCGGAGCGTTGCGCTGGTCGTAGAGCGCGTAGAGGGCGGGCGTGACCACCACGGCCCCGGTCCCGAGCGCACGCACGATGTCGGCGAGAGCCTCGTCCGGGCGGATGTCGCCCGATGCGGCGTACACCACCGCCTGCGGACGTGTCGCGAGCACCGAGTCGATGTCGTCGGTGGCGGCGACGCCGAGATCACGGCCGAGCTCCGCGAGGTCGCCCGCGTCCCGGCCGACCTTCTCGGGGTCGTGGACGAGAACGCTCGTCAGCTCGAGTCGTGGATGTGCGTCGACCGCGCGGATGGCGAGTCGACCGATGTTTCCCGTGCCCCAAACGCATGCGCTGACCATGCGATCTCCCTTGCCGGTTGCCCTGTTGGTTTGCGTTGCCCGATTGCGTGAATGTTGCGAATCTGTGACACCCCCACCGGCATACTAGAACATGTTCTAGCAATCAGTGATGAAGATCAGTGATGAAAAGGGAGGTCATCTTGAGCAACACACCACGAGAGGACAGGTCGCGGGGCCTGTCACGCCGAGGGTTCGTGCTCGGCGCGGGCTCACTGGCTGGTGTCGGGATGCTGGGAGGAGCATTCGGAGCCAGCCCGACATGGGCATCAGCTGCGGCGTCGTCGATCGGCAACGGCGCACAGGTCCCGGTGCTGGTCATCGGCACCGGCTACGGCGGCTCGGTCGCGGCCCTGCGCCTGGCCCAGGCCGGCATCAACGTCCACATGGTCGAGATGGGGCAGGACTGGGCCACAGTCGCACCAGGGAGCGACGGCAAGATCCATCCGAAGATCACCAGCCCAGATCACCGCGCCTTCTGGATGCGCACCCGAACCAAGCAGCCGCTCAGCAACTTCCTCGGGTTCCCCATCGACACGAACATCACCAAGCATGCCGGCATCCTGGACGCCGAGGACTTCGCCGGAATCTCCGTCTACCAGGGACGCGGCGTCGGCGGCGGCTCGCTCGTCAACGGAGGCATGGCCGTCACCCCGAAGCGGGAGAACTTCGGAGCCGTCCTCCCCTCGGTCGATGCCGCGGAGATGTACTCCACCTACTACCCGCGGGCCAATGCCGCCCTCGGCGTCGGATCCGTCGACCCCGACTGGTTCGAACGGACCTCCTACTACCAGTACTCACGCGTCGGCCGGAAGCACGCTCAGCGCTCAGGCTTCGCGTGGACGTTCGTCCCGGACGTGTACGACTGGAACTACATGATGGCCGAGGACAACGGCAGCGTCCCGAAGTCGGCGCTGGCCCAGGAGGTCATCTACGGAAACAACCACGGCAAGAGGACGCTGCCGAAGACGTACCTTGCTCAGGCGGCCGCCACCGGGAAGGTCACCATCTCCTCTCTGCACCGGGCCACCTCGGTCCGGCCCGCGGCAGCCGGTGGGTACGACGTCGTCCTGGAGCAGATCAACACCGCCGGCGACGTGGTGGCGACGAAGACGGTCAACGCGGGCAAGGTGTTCTTCGCGGCCGGCAGCGTCGGCACGAGCAAGCTGCTGGTGAAGATGAAGGCGACCGGCGCGCTGCCCGCACTGAACGGCGACGTCGGCCAGGGATGGGGCGACAACGGCAACGTGATGGTCGGGCGGGCGAACCACATGTGGGACCCGACCGGTGACGTGCAGTCGACGATCCCGTGCTCCGGCATCGACAACTGGGACGCCGGCGGCGCCTTCGCCGAGGTCGCGCCACTGCCTGCCGGTCTCGAGACGTTCGCGTCCTTCTATCTCGCGATCACCAAGACCCAGCGCCGGGCAGCGTTCAGCTACAACTCGGCCAGCGGCAACGTCGACCTGTCCTGGCAGACCGCGTGGAAGCAGGACTCGATCACGATGGCGAAGACCATCTTCGACAAGATCAACAAGAAGGAGGGGACGATCTACCGCACCGATCTGTTCGGCACCAACAAGATCTGGGGCGACCACCTGACCTACCACCCGCTGGGCGGCGCCGTCCTGAACAAGGCGACCGACAACTACGGCCGGCTGCACGGCTACGACGGTCTCTACGTCATCGACGGAGCGCTCATCCCAGGCAACACCAGCGTCAACCCGTTCGTCACGATCACCGCCCTCGCGGAGCGGAACATCGAGAGGATCATCGCTACCGACCTCTGACCCGAATGGGGACAGAAACATAGGACCGGCCAGTCCGAGGGTTTCTCGGACTGGCCGGTCATCTTCCACACCCGCGATCAGAGGGGTGAGGTCTGGGGTCCCATGGGGGACTTACAGCGCGCGGGCAAGAGCCAGCTTCGCCTGGACGGCGGCTCGCTCGGCCTTGCGGCCCAGGCGAGCGGCCTTGACGAGGGCATGGCCTCGCCGCAGTTCACGCGCCTCTCCCAGGCGCGCGGACATTTGCGCGCGCGCCAGGTCTTCGTAAAGCAAGTTCATCTGAGTGCTCCGTACTCGGTTGGTGTTCATGTCTGTTTGCTTCTCCTGCTGGTCAGCGGGCTCCGGCGCCCATGGTCATCACGATCGGGTTCATGGCTGTTGGCCTTTCGTCGTTGAAACGGCTGCTGGTGTTGAGGTGCTCGGTCGTTCAGGCGGCGTCCTTGCGGGGCCGGCCACGGGGCCGCTTGCGGGGGATCACCTTCCCCTGCAGGAGCAGCTGGCCGCCCCAGACGCCCCAGGGCTCACGCCGGTCGAGGGCGCTGGCGAGGCAGAGCGGCTGCACGGGGCAGGTCGCGCAGAGCGTCTTGGCGAACTCGACGTCGGCGGGAGACTCGGCGAACCACAGCTCCGGGTTGTTGACCCGGCAGGGCAGCTGGTCCTCGTCGTAGCGGTTGGCGCGGTCGTGGAGAACGCCGAGAGTGACCTCGGGCTCGAGAATGCTGGTCATATGTACACCTCCTTTGTGACTGATCGCGGGTTTTGAGAAACAGAAAGGCCGCGGATCCCGGGTTTCGGGTTCCGCGGCCTGGAGGCTGCTGTGACTACGTGGTTCTACGTAGTCGGACAGCTCCAGGCTCGAATCCCGTGGGACTTGACCTTGATGGCATCCGCCTGCGGGGACACGAGTCCCTCGAAGCGCGTGCCGTAACCGGCGCCCATAAAGGCACCGGCAGCCGGGGTGGCCCAGGTCGGGCTGGACAGCTCGGGGTGGCCGCACGCGGACATGGCGATGCCATTGATCGGCGTCTGAATCATGTTGAGCTTCATCGGGGCCACCTCCTTCGGGGCTGTCGGGCGCGCCTCATCGGCGCGCGGCTTTACTTGATGAAAGAACAGTAACCGGCCGGACAGGTCGGCCGCAAACGATTAAACCCGTTGATTTCGACGAATTTCCGTGAAGGACTTTTAGGCCTCGGCGGAGATCACCTGAAGGACTTCCGAGCCGTACGTCTCCACCTTGCTGCGGCCGATGCCAGCGATGCGCTGCAGATCCTGGAGCGTGCCCGGCTTCTGTTCGGCGATCTGCTCCAGGGTCGCGTCGGTGAAGACCACGAACGCCGGCTTGCGGATCTCCTCGGCGGTCTCCTTGCGCCACTGCTTCAGCCGGGCGTAGAGCTCCTCGTCGTAAGGCGCGTCGCAGCCCTCGTGACGGCCAATCCGCTTCTCGGCCGCCGAGCCGAGCGGGCCGCCGCAGGCCTTGCACATCCGCGCCTTCCCGGAGCCGGGGCGACGGGTCGGCGCCGCGGACCGAGCCGGTCGCAGCGGGTCGAGGAACCGCGACGGCCTGCGCCGCGCGGCCTGGCCCGGCTGGCGTGCCAGCGCCCAGGACAGGGTCAGGTCCACCCGCGCCCGGGTGAGGCCGACGTAGAGCAGCCGACGCTCCTCCTCGATCTCGGCCGGGGTCGGCTCCTCGCCACGGAGGATGAACGGCATCGTGCCGTCCTGGAGGCCGACCAGGAACACCGAGTCCCACTCCAGGCCCTTGGCGGCGTGGAAGGTCGCCAGGGTCACTCCCGACGGGACCGGTGCGTGCTGTTCGGCCGCACGGCGGTCGAGCTCGGCGACGAGCCCGGCCAGGTCGCCGCCGGCCGCGGAGAAGGTGCGCGCCTGGTCGATCAGCGCCTGCCATGACTCCCAGCGGTCGCGGGTCTGCCCCCGGCCCTCGGGCGGCTCGGAGGTCCAGCCCATCCCGGCGAGGATCCCGTGGACCGACTCCAGCAGCTCGTCGCCGATCACGGCACCCTGGCCGCCTCGCGCCGCACCGCGGATCCGGGTCACCGCCTCGCGGACCTCGGGCCGGTCGAAGAATCTGGCGGCCCCGCGCAGGACGTACGGGATCCGGCGCGCGGTGAGCGCGTCCTCGTAGGCCTCCGACTGGGCGTTGATCCGGAACAGGATCGCCATCTCGTTGTAGGGCTTGCCGGACTGGTGCAGACGCAGGATCTCGGCGGCGACGCCCTCGGCCTCGGCGACCTCATCTGGCTGCTCGACGTGCTCGACGGCCGGCCCGGAGTCGCGCTGGGCCTGCAGCTGGACACCGGCGCTCGGCGTACCTTCCAGGATCTTGTTGGCGGCCTTCACGACCTGCGGCGAGGAGCGGTAGTTGCGGACCAGCTCGACCGATGTGGCGCCGGGGTGCTTCTTCGGGAAGTCACGCAGGTAGGCGGCGTCGGCTCCGGCGAAGGTGTAGATCGTCTGCGCCGGGTCGCCGACGACGCAGAGCTCGCTGCGCCCGCCCAGCCACAGGTCGAGCAGCGCCGACTGGAGCGGCGAGACGTCCTGGAACTCGTCGACGGTGAACCATTTGTACTGTCGCCTGACCTGCGCCGCGACGCGCTCGTCATGCTCCAGGAGGCCGGCGGTCAGGAGCAGCACGTCCTCCATGTCCATGCGCGCCTGGGTGCGTTTGACGTCCTCGTAGGCCGCATAGATGTGTCCGACCATCGCCGGCGTCAGCCCGCCGACCTCCCGGCCCCGAGCCTCGGCCGACTTCGGGTAGTCGTCGGGGTGGACGTTGGAGACCTTCGACCACTCGATCTCCGAGGCCAGGTCGCGCGCCTGGGCCTGGTCGACGTTGATCCGCTGGCGCTGCGCGGCCGCGCGGATGAGCGGGATCTTCGACTCGGTCAGGTTGGGCAGCTCGGTGCCGTAGACCTTCGGCCAGAAGAACCGCAGCTGGCGCAGGGCCGCGGAGTGGAAGGTGCGCGCCTGGACCGCGCCGGCGCCCATCGCCCTCAGCCGCTGCCGCATCTCCCCCGCCGCCCGGGTGGTGAAGGTGACCGCGAGGACCTCCGGGGGCGCGTAGACGCCGGTGGCGACGCCGTAGGCGATCCGGTGGGTGATCGCCCGTGTCTTGCCGGTCCCCGCACCCGCCAGCACCCGGACCGGACCCCGCAGTGCCTCCGCCACCCGGCGTTGCTCAGGGTCGAGGGCGGCGAGGAGGGACTCGGGGGTCATGGGCGGGGCAGGGTTCAATTGGGAATGGCTCCTCGGGGTGGGAACGTTATGCCTTGCAGGCCAAGACTATTGGCTCGCACCGACAGTTCTGAATGAGGAGAGCCCCCGATGAGCAGCTTCACGATGTACACCACACCCTGGTGTGGATACTGCCAGCGACTCAAGGGTCAGCTCGGCCGTGAAGACATCACCTTCGACGAGGTCGACATCGAGCAGGTCCCGGAGGCCGCGCAGATCGTCGAGCAGGTCAACGGCGGCAACCAGACCGTCCCGACCCTCGTCTACTCCGACGGCACCGCGATGACCAACCCGTCGATCGCTCAGGTCAAGGCGAAGCTCGCCGAGCTGGTCTGACGCCGGTCACCACGAGCCGGGCAGCTCCCCGCCGTACCACTCCTCGACCAGCGAGCGGCTGATCGAGATGCCGCTGGGCAGCTTGATCTCACCGCTCTTCGCGACCGCGGCGAGATCCGCGCGGGTGAACCAGCGCGCCTCGCGGATCTCGTCCTCGTCGACCGTGATCTCGGTCGACGCCGCGTGCGCGAAGAAGCCGAGCATCAGGCTGGCCGGCAGCGGCCAGGGCTGGTTGCCGAAGTAGTCGACCTGCCCGACACGTACGCCGACCTCCTCGGCGACCTCGCGGCGGACCGCGTCCTCGAGCGACTCCCCCGGCTCGACGAAGCCGGCGAGGGTGGAGAAGTTGGGCGCGGGCCAGCGGGTGTGGTTGCCGAGCAGGCAACGCTCCTCATCGCTCCCGGGCTCCCCTGACGTCACCAGCATGATCACCGCCGGGTCGGTGCGCGGGAAGATCACGTGTCCCTCCGCGCAGGCCAGCTCGTGACCGGCTGAGCGCGGTTCGAGGCTGCCGCCGCACCGGGAGCAGAACCGGGTCGCCCGGTGCCACTCGGCCAGTCCGATCGCGTGCATCAGGAAGCTCGCCTCGGTCGTGTCGGCGAGCAGTGCGGGGAAGAGCCCGCGCAGATCACGCCACGTCTCGCCGGCCTCCTCGCGACCGGTGAGCACCGCGAACCGGGCACCTTCGGCGGTGTCGCCGAGGAGCAGCCGGATCCCCTCCGGCGAGTCCCCCGGCGTACGCCACCTCACGCCGGTCCTGCCTGACGGCTCGACCCTGTTGCCGGCGACCACGAGGACCCTCGTGGTCTCGTCCGACCAAGCCTTGTCGACCCAGCCGTCGTCGGCGCGCAAGTGGCCGGAGCGGTCGTGGGGATCCTGAATGATTCGCAGATGGATGGGCAGCTTCGGGGAGTCCACCCGTCAGAGCCTATGAGGTGGGTATATGTTCCGCCGCGTGGATCGGTTCTGGCGCATCGCCGCTGTCGTCTCCGTCGTGGTCGCTCTGGCGATCAACGTCTACATCGCCTGGGGCTCCAACCTCTCGTTCATGTACGACGAGATCGGCACCGTCATCCACGGACGGACCGTCCTCGGACTCGACTCGCCGCAGCTGAACACCCCCGGTTACTACCCCGGGTGGGGCGTGCTGCTGGCGCCGTTGTGGCTGGTCACCTCCAACGTCTTCACGTTCTACCAGCTGGCGATCGTCGTCGGTCTGGTGATCAGCATGCTCACGATCTGGCCGCTGGCTCGGGTCGCGGTGCGGCTCAGCGGGGTCACGCCGGCGCAGGGTGTGGTCGCCGGCGCCATCGTGATGGCCCTACCGCCGCGCGCGATCCAGGCCGACTACATCCTCTCCGAGCGGCTGGTCACGCTGCTCGTCGTCCTGGCGACCCTGGCCGCGTTCCGGCTATGGGAGAAACCGACCTACCGCGGCGTACTCCTGCTCAGCCTGCTCACCGGGCTCGCGCTCTTCTCCCATGCCCGGATGCAGGTCTTCGTCGCGGCGGTCGCGCTGTGGTTGATCTTCTTTCTTGTACGCAGGTGGCAGATCGCCCTCGTCGGACTGGTCGCCACTGGCGTGCTCGCCGTGATTGCCAACAAGGCCGCGCTCTGGTTCCACGCGCAACTGGTGCCGTGGAAGTTCATCCAGGCGCAGGGCTTCTTCGAGAAGGTCACCCAGGCCAACCCCCGGTACTGGGTCGACACCTTCGCCGGCGAGGCCTGGACCCAGATGATCGGCAGCTTCGGCGTCGTGGTCGTCGGCCTGGTCGTGGTGACCGCCCTGTTCTGGAAGGAGCTCCGCTCACGACAGGTGGGGCCGGCCGGGTTCGTGCTGATCGCGGCCGGGTCGATGTACGTCCTCAGCTGCCTGAACTGGGGCAACGAGTACTCGCTGTTCACCATGGAGTGGCGGCGCTTCGACTACTGGATCTACGGACGCTACATCGACCCGGTCTTCGCGGTCCTCGTGCTGGCCGGGGTCTGCGCGGCGATCCAGGCCGTACGCTCCCGTGCGGTCCTCGTCTGGACCTGGGTGATCGTCGCCGGGATCTCGCTGGTGACCATCCTCGTGGTCGCCCCCGACGCACCCACCTGGGCCTACACCACCCCGGCACACATCCCCGGCGCGATCCCGTGGTGGTGGGCGCTTCCGGGCGGCGAGTTCCCACAGCCGGGGCCGATCCCGTCGTTCACCAACGACAACCGCTTCTGGCTGATCGCGACCCTGTGCGCCCTGGTACCGCTGGCGATCTGGACGCTCCTCGCCGCCCTCTCCCGGCTCAGCCCTCGGCTGAGCTCAGCGAGAGCTGACCGAGTACGCGCCGTGGTCGTCACCGCGCTCGTCCTGGTCGTGGGCACCGCCGGGTCTGCCGTCGCCGACGTGGCCTCCGACAAGTTCCACGACCACTTCGACCACGCCACCCCGGTCGTCGACGACCTGCGCTCGATCCTCGCCGAGCACCCCGACGCGGTCGTCGCCTACGACGACAACTGCCCCCGCCGCCCCTCGGCGATGAACTCCGAGCGCAACTGGCTGATGTGGTGGATGCTGCCCACCATCGTCGAGCGCGAGTGGGAGTGGGGCGACGACATCGTCTTCTCCTGCCCCTCCGGCGAGCCGGCGTTCGTCACCGGTGCGGTGATGCTGCGCGAACGTCCGTTCCCACTTGCCACCGTCTGGATCATGCCCGGTGACCTGCTCGACTCGTTGCGTGAGTCGGGTGAGTTGCCGGAGGTTGCGCGGACGGTGAAGTAGTTGATCCCCACGTCGGTTCGGGTTGGTGTCTTGGTCTGGCGTTTGGATTGGGACTGATCTTTCGGGCTGGGCTGGGCCGCCGACCCGTTCTTCGAGGGTCTTCTCGACCTGCCCCGGAGTAAAGGACGGCCTTCGGCCGCCGGCTACGCCGGCCGCTTCGCGGTCCTTGACACCGGACCACGTCGAGAAAGAATTTGGCTGGCTATCGGGGCGGCGGCCCGAGTGTGGCCACGGCACACTCACCCACGGCAGGTGACCGCTCCACACCTACAGCAGACATGGGTCTCCGCGTGAAAGAAAAGTTTCTTTCACCCCACCAACCCCACCCCAGTCGAGGCAGCATCTTGAGACGAGTTTCTTCCGCACAACCCACCTGACCGACGCAGACGCGACGACCACCCAAGATCCCAAGCCCCCACCCAACCCAAACCTCCGCACCAAACCCCTGCCGCCGACCCGATAACCAGCCAAAATTCTCGACGGAGCCCGGTGTCAAGGATCGCCGAAGGCGACCGGCGAAGCCGGCGGCCGAAGGCCGTCCTTTACTCCGGGGTTCGACGAGAACACCCTCCAAGAACGGGTCGGCGGCAAACAGCCCCCGAAAAACGGGTCAGCGACCCCCGCCCAAGATCCTCTCCAACTCCTCCCGATCAGAAAGAGCAGAAGGCTCGACAAGCCGTCCAGACCGCACGTAGTAGAACGCCGCCCGAACCCGCGACAACGGCACTCCCATCAGCTCAGCCCACCCAAGCCGATAGAGAGCCAGCTGGAGCGGGTCGGCGTTCTGGGTCTGGTTGGTCTTCCAGTCGATGATCAGGAAGCTCCCGTCGGGCTCCTGATAGACGGCGTCGATCCGGCCGCGTACGACCTGACCTGCCAGGACGATCGCGAAGGCCGCCTCGACCCGGTACGGGGGCCGGTCGGCGAACGGGCCCTGTTCGAAGGCGGCGATGACATCCTCGAGACCGGACTCGTCCTCGATGCCGTGGTCGGCGCGACCGGGCAGGTCGTCGGGGTCGAAGAGGTCCTGCTGGCCGAAGCGGGCCTCGACCCAGGCGTGGAACCGGGTGCCGAAGCGGGCCTGGGAGGAGGGCTTGCGGGGCATCGGGCGAACCAGGTCGGCAGCGAAACCGAGCGGGTCGTCGCGCAGCTTCGACATGGCGGTGGCCGAGAGCGACGACGGCAGCGGAACGACCACCTCCGGAGCGCGCTCGCGCTCCGCCTCGGTGAGCAGCCGCTCGATCTCCTCGTCCCACTGGTTCACCGTCTCGAGCAGGGTGAGGTCGTCGAGATCGTCGGGTCCCGGAGTCACCTCCCGGACCAACCTCGCCGCCTCCAGACGGCGCTCCACCTCTGGAGTGTGATGGTTGATCGGCCAGGGCAGGTCGACCTCCTGCGCGGCGTAAGGACTCTCCTCTTCGCCCTTCACAACGACCTCGGCCCACCGGTCGGGCTTGGCGCCCCACTGGAGCAGCGCCTCGCGGGTCCTCTCCACGTAGACCGACGGCCCACGCCCCTCCTTGAGCGAGGGTGACCAGCGCCAGCACGAGACGAACTGGATGTGGCGGGCGCGGGTCCAGGCGACGTACGCCAGCCGGAGCTCCTCGACGCGCTCGTGCTCCTTGCGCTCGGCGAGGAGCTCGTCGATCGAGTCGGCGTCGTGGCCGTGGAGCTGCGGCAGATCGGCGCGGTCCCCGCGGAGGGCAGCGGGCATCACCGACGGGACGGTCAGCCACGACGAGCGCGTCTGGCCGGTCGGGAACTTCTTGTGGGTCACCCCGACCAGGAAGACGACGTCCCACTCCAGGCCCTTGGCGCGGTGGACGGTGAGCAGCTTGACCGAGTCGGCCTCCGAGGGCGTGGCGACGTCGAGGCCCTGGCCGTATTCGTCCTCCGCCTCGAGGTAGGCCAGCAGCGCGGCGAGGGTGACCTGACCGTCGAGACCCTCGAAGTCGGCGACCGCCTGGACGAAGAGGTCGAGGTTGTCTCGCCTGGCCGAGGCTGCCGGGGAGACCGAGGCAGCCAGCTCGACATCGATGCCGGTGACGTCGATGATCCGCCGGACCAGGTCGAGGAGCGGCTCGTTGACCGCCCGGCGCAGCCCGCGGAGCTCGTCGGCGAGGAGCTTGAACCGCTCCCTGGCCTGTGGGGAGTAGTCATAGTCGGAGGTGTCGCCGGGATCCTCCAGCGCGTCGTTGAGAGAGGGGATCTCGGTGGGGTCGGTGCCCTCGACCGCCGCCTCCAGCTGCCGCTCGATGTCGGCGAACTCCTCCGCGCCGCCGATGACGCCGGCCAGGTCGCGGGAGCGTCGACCCAGGATGGCCAGGTCGCGCGGCCCGATCGCCCACCGTGGACCGGCGAGCAGCGTGAGCAGCGCGGCGTTGGCGGTGACATCGTGGAGCAGCTCCATCGTGGCCACGACCTCGGCCACCTCGGGCAGCCGTAGCAGCCCCTTCAGGCCGACGATCTCGACCGGGATCTCGCGAGCGGTGAGCGCGTCGAAGACCGCTGCCGCCTGCGAGTTGTCCCTGGTCAGCACGCCGATCTCCTTCCACTCCCCGACCGCCTCATGGGCCTCGGTCACCTTGTCGGCGAGCCAGAGCAGCTCATCGTCGTACGTCTCGTGGACATGCACTCGCACCTCACCATCCCGCGCGCCCTCGGCGGCGACCAGGCGCTCCTTCTCGCGGCCCTCGTAGAGCTGGGCGGCCAGATGGTTGGCGGTGTCGAGGATGCGGGCGTCGGAGCGGCGGTTGACGGTCAGGGAGTAGGCGGGGCGTCTCCCGTCCTTCGCCGGGAAGTCGCGGCCGAACTCGAGGATGTTGCTCACCGAGGCACCGCGCCAGCCGTAGATCGCCTGGTTGGGGTCGCCGACGGCGGTGACGGGGTGTCCGTCGCCGAAGAGGCGGGCGAGCATCTGGGCCTGGGCCACCGAAGTGTCCTGGTATTCGTCGAGCAGCACGACCTTGAACTTCCCGCGCTCGATCTCGCCGACCTCGGGCGTCTCCACGGCCAGCCGAGCGGCCAGCGCGATCTGGTCGGAGAAGTCCATCAGCCCGAGCCGGTCCTTGAGCCGCCGGTAGCCGTCGACCAGGTCGAGCAGCTCGTAGCGCTTGTCGATCGCGTCGATCGCCTTCTCGACCTTGGTCAGCTTGGTCTTGACCCGTTTCCCGTCGGCCAGCTGGGCGTTGAGGTCGGCCACCTCCAGCGCGAACAGCGACCGCTCGTTGCGGTCGTAGGCCCGCAGCGTGGCGGGGTCGACGAGGTGCTCGGAGAGCTCGGAGTCGAGCGCGAGCAGCTGCTGGACGGCCAACTTCGGGTAGTCGGTCAGCTTCTCCACCGGGTGGGTGTGCCGGGCCACCGCTCGAGCCGCGAGCTGGTAGCGGGTCGCGTCGGCGATCAGCCGGGTGTCGGGCTCGTGGCCGATCCGCAGCCCGTGCTCGGAGAGCAGGCCGGAGGCGTAGGAGTGGTAGGTCGAAACGGTCGGCTCGGTGGGCTCGTCGTCCTCCTCACCGGGCCGCGGCGGACCCTCGCGCCGCTCGGGCCACAGCCCCGCCTTCTGCAGCGACTCCCGGATCCTGGTGGCCAGCTCGGCGGTCGCCTTCGTGGTGAAGGTCAGACCGAGCACCTCCCCGGGGAGTACGCGGCCGGTGGCGACCAGCCAGACGACTCGAGCGGCCATCACCGCGGTCTTGCCGGATCCCGCGCCGGCGATCACCACGGCCGGCTCCAGCGGAGCCGTGATCGCGCGGAACTGCTCCTCGCTGTAGAGCCAGTCGTGGCCCATCAGCTTGGCGAGCTCTTCGGGGGTCTCGACCTTCATCGCGGTGCTCGTTCCGGCGTTCATGACAGCACCGAGCCCGAGGTCTGCGCCGGGCAGAGCGCGACGAACTGGCACCGGTCGCACTGCTTGCCGGGCCTGGCCACGAACTCCTCGGCCCGGACCGTTGCCACCGCCTTCTCCAGCTGGGCGACGATCTCGGGCGGCTCGGGTGCCTGCACCTGCACCTTCGGCAGCTCGCTCCCCGAACCCGCGGGATGGCGCAGCTGGATAAGCTCCGCTCCCCCGGAGGTCGCCCCGGGCGCGAGCTCGGACGCGGCGCCGTGCTCGACGGCCAGCTGGTAGAGGCCGAGCTGGCCGTGCTCCTTGACCTCCTGCGCGGTGGGCGGATACTTCCCGGTCTTCAGGTCGACGACGACGATCCGGCCGCTCTCGTCGAGCTCCAGGCGGTCGGCATAGCCGTTCAGCCGCACCGTCTCACCACTGGGCAGCGAGACCTTCGCGGTCAGCTGTTCCTCGAAGCCGATCACGGTCCGTGCGCCGGGGCGCCGGTGCCAGGTCAGGAACCTGGCCAGCACGTCCTGGACCGCCTCGCGCTCGCGGGCAGCGGACCACGGCGTACGGAACTCGAGGCGGCCCCAGACCTCGTCCACGAACGGCATCAGGTCCTCGACGGTGGCAGCGTCGAGGTCGCCGCGGGCGAGCTGCTCGGCGATCGCGTGCACGACCTTGCCGAACCCCTGGCTCGAGGAGTCGGTGACGGCCCCGCCCGCTTCGCGGGCCAGGAACCACTGCGCGGGGCAGGTCAGGATCGCCTCCAGCGCCGACGCGCTCAGCGTGATCGGACGGCCCTCGGGACGCACCGCGGCCGAGGCGTACGTCGGGGCCCGAAGCCCCCACCAGGTCGACGGGTCGGCCGCGAGCGCGATCCGCTTGCCGCGCACCTCGGTGGCGGCCAGCTTCTGCAGCCTTCTCGCGGCCGCCTCGCGCAGCGCGTCGGGCTGCGCCGGATCGGCGGCGGTGCGGCGCAGCTCGGCGATCAGACCGGCCAGCGACAACGGTCGAGTCGGCCGGCCGACGCGGTGACGGATCTGGTCCTCGCGCAGGCCGAGCTCGTTGATGAACCGCGACGGCTGGTCACCGTCGTCGTCGGGCGACTTCACCGCGGTCACGACCAGCCGGGACCGGGCGCGGGTGGCGGCGACGTAGAAGAGCCGGCGCTCCTCGGCGAGCATCGCCGAGCGGGTCAGTGGCGGCAGCAGCCCGCCGTGACGGCCGTCCGGCAGCGCCGGGGCGATCCGGTCGGGGCCGAGGAGCGAGTCGCGCCGGCGCAGGTCGGGCCAGGCGCCCTCCTGGACGTGGGCGACGACCACGAGCCCCCATTCCAGCCCCTTGGAGCGGTGGGCGGTGAGCAGCCGCACCGCCGAGCCGCGTACGCCCTTGTCTGCCAGGGTGTCGGCCGGGATCTCCTGGGCACGAAGCGTGGCCAGGAAGGTCTCCACCGAGGTGAACTCCTGACGACCCTCGATCTTGGCGGCGGTGTCGAAGAGCGCCACGACCGCGTCCAGGTCACGGTGGGCCAGCCGCGCCGCCGCGCCACCCGACTCCACCTGCGCCCGCAGCCGCTGCCCCCACTCGGCACCGTCCCACAGCGTCCACAGCACCTGCTCCGCCCCGGCCCCCTCCTTCAGCGCGACACGCGCCTCAGCGAGAAGAGCCGCGAGCCGGCGTACCCGCCCCAGCACCCGCTCCTCGCCCCCGCTGGTCGAGCCGCCGGAGCCGCTAGGCGGAGGCGTGTCGAGACCAACACGGTCCGCTTCGGCGCGCGCATCGACTGTGTTGGTCTCGACACGCTCGCTGGCGCTCGCGGCTCGACCGACGGCGGAGACCAGCAGCGACGGATCGAGCACGGCGCGGCGTACGAGATCGTGCGCGGCGACGTCGGGGAACCTCGCCCGCAGGGTGCGCGTGAGCGCGCGGACGTCGGTGGCGTCGAGGCCGCCGAGAGGACCGGTGAGCAGCTCCTCGCAGCGGTCGGGGCGTACGTAGCGCTCGTCGAGGTCGGACTCGACGTCGGCGTCGACGACGATCCCGAGAGCGTCGAGGAGGACCGCGGCGGCGGGCTCGCGGACCAGCGGCGTCTCGTCGGCGGCGACCTCGACCGGTACGCCGGCGGCGGTCAGCGATCGGCGCAGCTGCGGGATCGAGGTGCGGCCCGAGCGCACCAGGACGGCCATGTCGGACCAGTCGATGCCGTCCTCGAGATGCGCGCGGCGGAGCAGGTCGGCGATGTGCTCGGTCTCGGCGCGATCGGTGTCGAAGGTGAGCACCTCGGCCCGGCCGGGGTCCTGAGCCAGCGGATGCGGGTTGCGGAAGGTGTCGTAGGCCGCGGCCGGGATCGAGCCGCGCACCGAGATGCCCGCCGCGATCGACCGCGACGCCCGCAGCAGCCGCGACCCGAACCGGCGGGTCGTCCCGAGCGCCACCACCGGCGCGTGCCGACGCTCCCGGGTCAGGAACTGCGAGGGGAAGTCGAGGATCCCGTTGACGTCCGCGCCCCGGAACCCGTAGATCGACTGGTCGGGGTCACCCACCACGATCAGGTCGCGCCCGTTCCCGGCGAGCGCCTGCAGCAGCGCGACCTGGCTCGGGTCGGTGTCCTGATACTCATCCACGAACACGCAGGCGAACTCGGCCCGGAGCTCGGCCGCATGCCGCTCGGCCTCGATCACCCCACGCATGATCAGGTCGGGGTAGTCGATCGCCGACTGCGCACCGAGCACGTCGAGATATTGCTCCAGGAACCACCCGGCCGCGACGAACTCCTCGATGCTCTCCTCCCGGCCGAGCGCCACCAGCTGGTCGGGGTCGAGCCCACGCTCGCGCGCCCGCGCGATCACGGTCTGCACCTCACGCGCGAACCCGCGGGTGCCGATCGCCATCCGGAACCGCTCCGGCCACCTCACCGACTCCGGGTGGTCGGCCAGCAGCTCCTGCAGCACCACATCGGCCTCCGGTGCGGAGAGCAGGGTCAGCGGGGCGGCGTAGAGCTCGGCCGGTGCGTAGCGGCGCACCAGCCCGTAGGCGAAGGAGTGGAAGGTCGAGGAGACCGCCCCGGACAGCGTCCGCCCCAGCCGCGCGGTCACCCGGTCGCGCAGCTGCTCGGCGGCCTTGCGGGAGAAGGTCAGCGCGAGCAGCTGGTCAGGACGTACGCCGCGGTTCTCGATCCGGTCGACCACCGCCTCCACCAGCGTGGTCGTCTTGCCGGTCCCTGGTCCGGCCAGCACCAGCAGCGGTCCGCCGGGATGCTCCACGACCGACCGCTGGTGCTCGTCGAGCACCGGCACTGCGGCAGCACTCGGCGGCGGGGCAAGGCGGTAGGCGACACTCACGAGTCCCACCCAATCAGACGGCGCCGACAGTTTCAGGCGTCCCCTCGGACGTCATGTCCAAGACGCATCCTCACCGCGACGACGTCGTCGAGGTCGAGGCCCTCCGCCTTCCGGACGACCACCTTCAACGGCAGCAGATAGGTGCCGTCCTTGGGGAAGAGCGCGGTGGTGAACGTGGTCGCGCCGATGGTGGCGGTGACGGCGACCTGGCCCCAGTACTCCAGGCCCCGGGCATCCTCCTTGAGGTCCTCGGCGTCCTCGACGGGCATCGGCACGTAGTAGAACGGCGCCGGTCCGCGCCACTCGATGACGGCTCCTTCGAACGCGTACTCCATCTCCTACTCCGCAGTGCCTGATTCTGGGGCGAGCTCGAAGTCGTCGAAGTCGAACCCGGGTGAGACCACGCAGGAGACGAGCGCGTCCTCGGTCGAGGGGACCGTACGCTGCCACACCCCCGCCTGCACGACCGCCTGCGGCACCTGGCCGGCGGCGACGTCGACCCCGACGAGCACGGTCTCGCCTTCGACCGGCGCCGAACCGGCGCCGCCGAACTGGAGCGACACGACGCCGGTGTGCGCCAGCCAGATCTCGTCCGAGGTGACGCGGTGCCACGCGGACGACTCCCCGGCCAGGAGCCGGAAGTAGATCAAGGTCGCGGTCGGGCGCACCCGCCCGTCGGGCAGGGTGACGGTCTCGGCGGCAGCCCAGGTCTGCCGGAACGCCCCGCCTTCGGGGTGCGGCGCGAGGTCAAGGGCGGAGGTGATGGAGTCAGCGGTCACCCGGCTCATTGTGCCGGGTCTCGTTGGCCGGGTCGTCGGGGAAGCGCGGGTCGCCGAGCAGGTACTGCCAGATCAACCCCGGCTTCTTGTGCGGCAACGGCTTGGGACCACCGACGGAGCGGTTCTCGACCGCGTCCCAGACGGCGTCGACGGGACGGGCCACGCGGCGTACGACCTTTCCAGGCAGACCCGTGTGCGGGAGGTGGGGATGTGGACGCGAAGGTGCCCTCCGCTCGGCCGCGGCCATCCGCTCCGCGATCAGGAGAAGCTCGTCGTCGGAGGCTTCCTCGGCGAGGCGCGAGACCAGCTCGCCCTCCCTCTCCTCCTGGTCGATGAGCGCCTCCTCGACCTCGCCCCACAGCGTCGGCCACCGATGGGTGGTCTCCCAGGTGGAGCCGTACTCGTGCGCCTTCACGTGGAAGAGCAGCACCTCCAGGTGCCGCGCCATGGGGAGGTAGTCATGGACCAGAGCGGCTCCGCCCTCGCAGTGAGCGGAGACCGCCGGCAGCAGTGCCTCGTCCACCGCGTGCAGGTGGCGGGACGTACCGGCGTTGAACTGGTCGATCGGCGGGCAGCCCCGGCGGGTCTGCTCCGGCCTGGCGATGATGCTCCGAGCGTGGGCCAGGCGCCCAGCGAGCTCGTCGTGCTTGCGTCGCAGCTCTTCCTGCAACACGGTCGTGGTGGCCATCTGCCTCACCTCGGCTGCTAGGGATCCACCCTCCAGAATGCGCTCCTTCTCGGCCCGGCGCAACAGGCAAATCTGCGATCAGACGTCGGCGGGCCGCTCGTTGTAGACCCCGGCCACATCCTGACCGCTCAGCGCGGCGATCGCCTCCATGACCTCGTCGGTGAGGGACCGGCGGGCCTTGCCGAGAGGTACGCCGTCGAAGCGCCCGGCCACCTGGATCGGCTGCCCGAACTCGACGGTGACCTTCGCCAGCCGCGGCAGGCTCGACCCGACCGGCTGGAGCTCAGCGGTCCCCCGCAGGCCCACCGGCACCACGGGCACGCCGGCGGTCAGCGCCAGGTGGGCCACCCCGGTGCGTCCGCGGTAGAGCCGGCCGTCGCGCGACCGGGTGCCCTCCGGGTAGATCCCGAACGCCTCACCCTTGTTGAGGACCTCCAGAGCCACCTCCAGCGAGCCGAGCGCGGCCTGCGGGTCGTCGCGGTCCACGGGCAGCATGCCCAGGCCCTCGAACCACGCCCGCTGGGCAGCACCCTTGAGGCCGGTGCCGGTGAAGTAGTCGGACTTGGCCAGGAAGTGCACCGGCCGGGGCGAGACCGACGGGATCACGATCGAGTCGGCGAAGCTGAGGTGATTGCTGGCCAGGAGCACGCCACCGGTGCGCGGGACGTTCTCTGCCCCCGTCACCGTGGGACGCCAGACGGCCCGTAGAAGGGGTGGCACGACGGCGTGGAGGACGCGATACATCACGTGCTCATCGTAGGCGGCAGCCACAGCGCCGCGCGCAGGTCCACCGCCCCCGAGACGCGGCGCGGGGTGCCCTCCTCGAGATACGCCTGCCGCGCCTCCTCGCCGTGGGAGGCGGGGAGCGAGCCATCGGCCCGCACCACCCGCCACCACGGCATTCCCGCGCCCTCGCGCGCCATCACCGAGCCGACCTGCCGAGGCCCGCCTCCGAACTCGTCGAAGAGGGCATCGGCGATCGCGCCGTACGTCGTCACCTGGCCGCGTGGGATCTGCTCGACAAGACGCAGAACGGCTTCTACGTACGCCTCCCGGTCCGTCATGCCGGGCACATTAGCGCGGTGCTACAGGATGGGGCTGAACGGCTCCGTGCCCTGGACCAGACGCAGACCGGAGATGCCCGAGTTCGCCTGGGCGTACTTCAGCTCGAGGTCCATGTCGCCGATGTTGTTGGACCCGGCGAGCGGAAGCAGACCCAGGGTCGACAGCGTCCCGACCGCCTTGCCGTCGGCGTTCAGGAAGCCGGAGCCGGAGTCACCGGGGATGCCGGGGGTGAGGTTGTAGAGCGGGTGCGACCAGCGGGTGCCGTTGACGCTGTCACCGAGCGAGAGGCCGATCTTCGGCGAGAGCAGGTCCAGGTCGGCGCGCACCGAGGAGTTGCCGTAGGAGTAGACCTTGTCGCCGGCGACGGTGCCGTCGGTGTCGATGCCCGTCGGACCGCCCCAGATGGGCACGCTCGGGTTGACCTTGCCGACGTCGGCGGCGTTCACCTTGACCAGGGCGAAGTCGTTGTAGGCGCAGGTGTTCTCGTCCTTCGTGCCCGACTTCTGCATGGTCAGCCAGGACGAGTACGCCAGCTTGCCCTTGCCCAGCACGGTGCCCTCGCTCAGCAGGGAACCGCCCTCGTTGAAGGTGACCTCGGTGCCCAGCGGAAGCGACTTGGCGGCACACCCGTTGGTGTCCGTGGCCTCACCGAGACCCGCGCAGTGGGCGGCGTAGCCGACGTAGACGTTCGCGGCGGAGTCGGCGAAGACGAAGTTGGCGGTGCACTGGGCACCACCGGTGTACATCTGCACGCCCGGGGTGATGGTGGCCGTGTCGGCCGGGGCCCAGGCGTGGGCCGCGGACGGGATCAGGGCCGGGACGAGCGCGGCGGTCAGGGTGCCGGCGGCGACGGCTGCGGCGCGGCGTACGGAACGGCGAGTGCGGAGCATGTGGGGGCCTCGGTCTGTAGGTGATGTGACTCACAAGTAACGAGGCTCGACTGCCCTGGGTTACGGGACGGCGACCACCACGGTGTTGCCCTGGAACGAGGTGCCGTCCCAGTCGTCGCACGTCACCACGACCAGCCTCGGCTCGCCGTCGGTGTCGAAGAGCCTCTCGCTGCGCTTGGCGACCTGCTCCTTGGAGAGGTCGCGCACCGACCGGACGGTGTAGCTGAACTCCTCGTCCTTGGTCCGCACGACGATCTCGTCGCCCTCGTTCACCTCGCCCAGCCGGTCGAGGATGCCGCCGCCGTTGTGCAGGGTGTGGCCGACGATCAGCACCGAGCCGTCATCCGCCCCGGGCTTCGCGCCGCCCTTCCACCAGCCCATGAGCGAGGCGTCGGCGGGCGGGGTGAGCGTGCCGTCCTCCATGGCCAGTGGCACCACGTCGGCATGCACGTTGAGCGACTCGATCGAGACGCCGCGTACCTTGCCCTTCTTCTTCGGCACCTCGGCCAGCGCCTCGGCCGGGATCGAGGAGGTCGTCCCAGGCGGGGTCGCGTTGGTCTTCTTCGCGTCGTCGAGCTTGGTGTAGTAGTCGTAGGCGGCATAGCCGAGCACGGCGACCGCGACCACGAGGACGACGACGAAGATCTCGCCGAGGAAGGTCCTCAGGCTGGGTTGACCGTTGCTCACTCGGCCGAGCGTGCCACAGCCTCAGCCCGTTTGCGACGTACGGCCAGTCCGGCCCCCGCCCCCATCAGCAGAGCACCGACGCCGGCGAAGACATAGGACGGAGGTACGCCAGGGGTCGGGTCCGCGACGTTCGATTCCAGCCTCTCCGGGTCGATCGCAGAGCCTACGGCCGCGCCGGAGGCCGGCTCCGGGGCTTGATCGCTCGCGTTGGCAGGGGCACCGAGAAACAGTCCGCCGGCCAGGGTGGCACCGGCGAGCGTCGCGCTGAGACGAGCGCGTGTGGACAACGTCGAATCCTCCGAGGTTCGGGCATTGATGCAACTCCGCCCCCCGCAGCTGCGATCGCAAAACTATCGGTATCGCCACGTACAGATAAAGCCAGCGGCGGCCCCAGAGGAGCCACCGCTGGCCAACAGTTCAGTAATGCTCAGCTGTACCGATTCAGTACGAGGGCTGCGACGGGTCGATCTGGTTGACCCATGCCACCACGCCACCACCGACGTGGACCGCGTCCGCGTAGCCGGCGCCCTTGGCGATCGCGAGCACCTCGGCGCTGCGTACGCCGCTCTTGCAGTGGAACACGAGCGGCTTGGCACCGTCGCCGGTGAGCTCGGCGACCTGCGGGATCGCGTTGCCGTTGAGGAACTCGCCCTTGGGGATCAGGACGGCGCCAGGGATCTGGTTGATCTCGTACTCGTTCGGCTCGCGCACGTCGACGAGGACGAAGTCACGGCTGCCCTCCTCGCGCTCCTTGATCATCTCGGAGAGCTGGTTGACCGAGATGGTCGAGCCGGCCGCGGCGTCGGCCGCCTCGGTGGAGATCGCACCGCAGAAGGCGTCGTAGTCGATCAGGTCGGTGACCGTCGGGTTCTCGCCGCACAGCGCGCAGTTGGGGTCCTTGCGGACCTTCAGCTTGCGGTACTCCATCTCGAGTGCGTCGTAGATCATCAGCTTGCCGACCAGCGGCTCGCCGATGCCGGTCAGCATCTTGATGGCCTCGTTGACCTGGATCGAGCCGATCGAGGCGCAGAGCACGCCCAGCACGCCGCCCTCGGCGCAGGAGGGGACCATGCCCGGCGGCGGGGGCTCCGGGTAGAGGCAGCGGTAGCACGGGGCGTCGTCGGTCAGGGTCGGCGCGAACACCGACGCCTGTCCGTCGAACCGGTAGATCGAGCCCCAGACGTACGGGATGCCCAGGAAGTACGCCGCGTCGTTGACCATGTAACGGGTCGCGAAGTTGTCGGTGCCGTCGACGATCAGGTCGTAGCCGGTGAAGATCTCGCGCACGTTGTCGTTGTCGAGCCGCACGTCGTGCAGCACGATGTTGACGTACGGGTTGACCTCCTTGATCGCCGCCGCGGCGGATTCGGCCTTCGGCTGGCCCACCGTCGACTGCTTGTGGATGATCTGGCGCTGCAGGTTGGACTCGTCGACCTCGTCGAACTCGACGATGCCGAGGGTGCCGACGCCTGCCGCGGCCAGGTAGAGCAGGGCGGGCGAGCCGAGACCGCCGGCGCCGATGACCAGCACCTTGGCGTTCTTCAGGCGCTTCTGCCCGGCCATGCCGACGTCGGGGATGATGAGGTGGCGGCTGTAACGGCGCACCTCGTCGATCGTCAGCTCGTCAGCGGGCTCCACGAGCGGGGCTAGGGACACAACTGCTCCTCAGTTCGGGCGTACGTATGCCTACTTGAACACCGCAGGCACTCCTCCATGTTCCCTCATCCGTGGACGAGGCAACGACGCGTCCCGCGATCCGAGTACCAGCGGGTAGGCTGCTGGGGTGACCACGCACCAATCCGAGCTCGACCCCACTCGACCGCGAGGGGCGAGACTGCCCCGGACGGAACGACGAGCCCAGCTTCTCGATTCCGCCCTCGAGGTCTTCGTCGCCTACGGCTTCCACGCCGCCGCGATGGATGACATCGCCGAGAGGGCAGGGGTCTCGAAGCCCGTTCTCTACCAGCACTTCCCCGGCAAGCTCGACCTCTACCTGGCCCTGCTGGAGAAGTCCGCGAACGAGATCATCGATCGCTGCCGGGAGGCCTTGGCGTCGACCGATGAGAACAAGGAACGTGTGGCCCGCACGGTCGAGGTCTTCTACGACTACGTGGCCTCCGAGTCCGGCGCCTTCCGGCTCGTCTTCGAGTCCGACCTCACCAACGACCCCGCCGTACGCGAGCAGGTCGACCGGGTCACCAACGAGTGCGCCGAGGTCATCGCCGAGGTGATCGCCGAGGACACCGGCTTCGCTCCCACCGCCTCCCACCTGCTCGCCGTGGGTCTGGTCGGCCAGATCCAGGTCAGCGCTCGCTACTGGCTCCACAACAACGGCGAGCTCTCCCAGGCCGACGCGGCTCGTCTCGTCGCCGGGCTCGCCTGGCGCGGCATCGGCGGCTATCCCAAGACTGATTGATTCCGCTCGTAGCGCAACGACGGGGTTCCTCACGGTCCGTGTGAGAGGATTCCGGAGCATTGATCGACCCATCGCAAGGAGGACCCGTGGAGGTCAAGATCGGCGTCCAGCAGGCCGCCCGTGAGCTCGTCGTAGAGACCGAGGAGTCCAGCGAATCGGTGGAGAAGCTCATCGCCGACGCCCTCGGCGGCGGCGCTGTGCTCGCTTTGACCGACAGCAAGGGCCGCAAGGTCATCGTCCCGACCGAGAAGCTCGCCTACATCGAGATCGGCCCGGCCAAGGTCGGCAAGGTCGGTTTCGCCGGCTGAACGACTCCGGACTGTCACTACTCAGGGATGGCCCTGATTCCGGTGGCGAACTTCCGAGTTTGGGCCATGTTGTCCGTGCATTCCAGTCCCAACAGGTGCAATATCAAAAGATGGGCGCATTCATGGCGCCACTCACAACCTGAAGGGAAAAGGGCATGATCTCAACGATCCTCGTCACCCTCATCGGCGGCGTCATCATCGGGGCCCTCGGCAAGTTCTTCGCGCCGGGCGATAAGGACAACATTCCGTTCTGGCTGACGATTGTCTGCGGTATCGGCGGCATGCTGATCGGCAGCTTCATCTACTGGTTCGTCTTCGGCCAGAACAACGGGCCGTTCGACGGCCATGCGGCTACGTGGGACAACGCAACCAACGGCATCGACTGGTGGCGTCACATCTGGCAGGTCGTGATCGCCGCCGTTCTGGTGGTCGTCGCCTCCGGTGTCACCGGAAAGTCCAAGGCCTGAGCCTCGTCCAGGTCACCTCGAAGCGGTCCCGCCCCCTGTGGGCGGGGCCGCTTCTGTTGTGCGGTGGCACCGGCCCCGTGCCGGCGCCTCACCAGTTGGGCTGCGCCGGCGGCTCCGGCGGGACCACGTCCGGCGGCCGGATGACGTAGACGATCCGGCCGGAGCGGGCCCAGGCACGGTCGAGCTCGCCGAGGTCGTACGTCGCCCGCACCTCGGCATCGCTGACGATCCTGTGGGAAGCGGGGTCGTGGACGACTGGGTCGCCACCCTCGTCGAAGCCGGTCAGCACGAGCAGATGACCGTTGGTGACGTACCCGGCGCCGGTCAGCTCGCCGGCCTGGTGCGAGACGGCCAGCACGAGCGGGATCCCGGCCTCGAGGAACCGGACTGCCTCGGCGAAGGAGCGGAGCCTGGTGACGTACGCGACCAGCCCCCGGGCGCCCGCATAGGCGGTGTTGAAGGCCCAGTTGCCGGCGCCACCGAAGGACTCGTCGTAGACCTCCCGGACGGTGAACGGCACCTGCGGGTCGGGGGTCTCGTAGTCCACCCAGGCCGTCTCGGCGGGCGTCGGCCCGGCGCCCCAGAAGTCGGCGATCATCGCGGTCGAGGCGGCGCTGCACCAGGACTGCCCGCCACCGTCCCAGTGTGGATAGCGGTCACGGTGGAGCTGCTGCGAATAGGCGGGTACGCCACCCACCACCGTCCCGCGAGGCACGGCCCCCGGGGCCGGCGCCGAGTCCCGGGCGTCGGCCGAGACGATCGCCCCGAGCAGGCTCGCCCGCGGCTGGCTCCCGGCGGGGCCGTGCAGGCTCAGCCGCAACGAGAACTGCGTGAACCTGCGCCCGTCCCGCCCCAGGATGGTGTCGTCCGAAGCGACTGCGACCGGGTCGTCCTGACCGGCGACGGAGGTGGAGGTGAAGGCCGGGTCCGAGGACCAGCGAGCGAGCACCAGCCAGCCGCTCCGCTCCCCCGACTCGGCGACCACCTGAGCCGCGACCTCCACCCAGGTCCCGGGTGGGGTCACAACGTTCCAGGAGGCGACCAGCTCGTCGAAGCAGAACCCGGGGCGGACCTCGGAAGACGTCCACACACCGGCTTCGGGGACGATCTGCGTCCCTGCCCAGCCGGTCCAGCGGATGTCAGTGCTCAAGCCCGAGCTTGCCCATTCGCTCGACGTGACGCTGGGTGAGCCGGGTGAGCATCTCGCCGATGGCGCCGAGGTCGAGACCGGGGAGGTGGTCACCGGCGATCAGCTCGCTGAGCCCCTCGCGGGTGGCGGCGACCTGCTGCGCCTGGGTGATCGCCTCGCCCATGAGGCGACGGCCCCACAGCGCTAGGCGTCCGCCGATGAGGTGATCGGCCTCGATGCCGGCCCGCACCCGGTCGACGATGAAGTCGGCCCGCCCGGCGTCCTCGAGGGTGGTGACCACGAGCTTGTGGGTGTCCTCGTCGAGGAAACCGGCGACCTCGCGGTAGAAGTCGTTGGCGAGCCCGTCACCGACGTACGCCTTGACCAGCGACTCCCACCAGTCCGCGGGCTTGGTGTGGATGTGGAACTCGTCGAACCCCTCGCGTAGCGGCTCCATGGCCGCGTACGGGTCGGTGCCGAGCTCCACCAGCCGGTCGAGGACCGGCTGGATCTTGGCGTGCTGGGCAGCCGCCATCGCGAGCAGAGCCGTCTTGTCCTCCAGCGAGGGCGCCATCTTGGCGTCGTCGGTCAGCCGCTCGACAGCCGAGACCTCGCCATAGGCGACCGCTCCGAGAAGGTCGATGACGGCGGCCTTGTAAACAGGATCACCGAAGGGATCCTGAGGACCCGTGAACTCTGACGATGCAACCACGGGAGAACCCTACCGATAGAATGCCTTTTGACCGACCCAGCGCCGCTGTAATGCACTTCATATCGCGGTGGTCTGGTTCCCGTATGTGCGCGGCGTGGCACTCGCTTGGCAAGCTCGAGACACCCGTGAGTCGCTCGCCGCATTCGATGAGACAAGCGAGTAGCGACGAATCATGACAACGTTCAAGGAGCTCGGGGTTCATCCCGAGATCTGCGCTCCCCTCGAGCGCAAAGGCATCACCACCCCCTTCGCCATCCAGGAGATGACCCTCTCGGTCGCCCTGCAGGGCACCGACCTGATCGGCCAGGCCCGCACCGGCTCCGGCAAGACGCTGGCCTTCGGCATCCCGGTCGTGCAGCGCAGCGTGTCCCCCAAGGACCGCGACTACATCGACCTTCCGCAGGGCAAGCCGCAGGCTCTGATCGTGGCTCCGACCCGCGAGCTGGCCATGCAGGTCTCCGCCGAGATCTCGATGATCTCCGAGGACCGCGGCCTCCGCGTGCTGACCGTCTACGGCGGCGCGGGCTACGACCCCCAGCTCGACGCGCTGGAGAAGGGCGTCGACATCGTGGTCGGCACCCCCGGCCGCCTGATCGACCTGGCCAACCGGAAGGTCCTCGACCTCTCCCACGTGCACGCCCTCGTCCTCGACGAGGCCGACGAGATGCTCGACCTCGGGTTCCTGCCCGACGTGGAGAAGCTCGTCACCCTCACCCCGGAGACCCGCCAGACGCTGCTCTTCTCGGCCACCATGCCGGGTGCGATCGTGGCGCTGGCGCGCTCCTACATGCGCCACCCGATGAACATCCGCGCCGAGTCCGCGAGCGAGCGCGAGACGGTGCCCGCCACGGCGCAGTTCGTCTACCAGGCCCACGACCTCGACAAGCCCGAGATGATCGGCCGCCTGCTGCAGTGCGAGGACCACGACAAGGTCGTCGTCTTCGCCCGCACCAAGCGGCAGGCGCAGCGGGTGGCCGACGACCTCGCCGAGCGCGGCTTCCCGGCCTCTCCCCTGCACGGCGACATGCAGCAGGCCGCCCGCGAGCGGGTGATGCAGAAGTTCCGTGACGGCAAGGTCGAGGTCTTGGTGGCCACCGACGTCGCCGCCCGCGGCATCGACGTCACCGGCGTCTCCCACGTGGTCAACTACACGACCCCCGACGACGAGAAGACCTACGTCCACCGCATCGGCCGCACCGGCCGCGCCGGCGCCTCCGGTGTCGCGGTCACGTTCGTCGACTGGGCCGATCTCCACAAGTGGAAGATGATCAACAAGGCTCTCGACCTTCCCTTCGACGAGCCGCAGGAGACCTACTCCTCCTCGGAGCACTTCCTCCACGACATGGGCATCCCGAAGGGCACCAAGGGCCGGGTCAAGGCCGCCGCGCCCGCGAAGCCCAAGGACAAGGACTCCGACAAGGACCGCGAGAAGCGCGAGCGCGCTCCCCGCAACCGCGACCGTCAGCGCACCCGTTCGCGCGGCGGCCAGGTCGTCGACAAGTCCGCCGCTCCGGTTGCTGCCGAGTCCGCTGAGTCGACGAAGCCCGCCGACGGCGAGGCCAAGGCCGAGGGCTCCGCACCGCGTCGCCGCCGGCGCCGCCGCTCGTCGGGCGGTTCCGCGCCCAAGACCGACGCCTGAGCCTGTCTAAGGGATCACAACCACCTTGGTGCCGAGCCGCGCGAAGCGCCACATCGCCTTCGCGTCCGGCTCGGCCTGGCGGATGCACCCGTGCGACAGCGGGGTGCCGAGCTGAGCGCGGCTCTGCACGCGCTTGCCCTTGTCCACCGGGATGTTGTGGAAGCCGATCGCGGCGCGGGGGCCCTTGGTGAAGCGTACGAACCACTTCATCCGGCCCGAGTCGTCGATCCCCCTCGCGTGCTGGGAGCGGGAGAAGACCTTGTAGGTGCCGGGCTCGAGGTTGTCGTAGATGCTGCCCGAGACCGGATACGTACGCCGCGTCCGGTCGGCCGCGGACACGATCCAGACCCGCTGCCGGCTGATCGAGAAGACGGCCCGGCGACCGGTGCCGGAGTCGTCCGGAAGCACCTTCTCAGCGGCGGCGATCCGCGCATCGATGTGACGGTCGATCGCGGCCTCACGCTGGCTTTCGTGCGGCCAGACCGGGGTGCGTGCCCCGGCGTCCGCGCCCAGCTTCATCCCGCTGTCGGCCACGCTGGGCCGGCCGTTGGCCACCGGCTCGGCGATGACCTCGATCCCGACGAACAGACCGGCCGACGTCAGCAAGGACGCGGCGAAGAGCATCTTGGTGCGCCGGAGAGGCCGAGATCTCATGTGGCGCGCAGTGCGGCTCACTTCTTCATCACGCGCCCGAGTCCCCCTACGAAATCCACGTCGAACATCATCCAAACACGTATCACCGCAAGTCAACTGTCACACGACAGACAGAAACCGTGATTCCGCGTACGAACCGACCGCCCGGCGCCTGGATCCCCCGCGCGACCGGTGGTGGCAGGATTGCCTCATGTCGAACCCCACCTCCCTGGTCACCGGCGCAACCGCCGGCATCGGACTCGCCTTCGCCCAGCAGCTCGCCGCCCGCGGACACGACCTCGTCCTCGTCGCCCGTGACGAGGAGCGCCTCGACGGCGTCGCCAAGGACCTGACGGACGCTCACGGCATCGGCGTCGAGGTGCTCCGCGCCGATCTGACCGACAGCGCCGACCTGGCCAAGGTCGAGGGGCGCCTGGCCGACGCCGACCGTCCGGTCGACCTGCTGGTCAACAACGCCGGTCACGGCCTCAAGCACCGCTTCCTCGACAACACCGCCGACGAGGAGACCGCGATGGCGGAGGTGCTCATCATCGCCCCGCTGCGCCTCTCCCACGCCGCGCTGGGCGCCCAGGCGGCCCGCGGCCACGGCGGCATCATCAACGTCGGCTCGGTCGCCTCGTACCTGCCTCGCGGCACCTACTCGGCCGCCAAGGCGTGGATCAACTCCTTCACGGAGTGGGCCCACAACGAGTACGCCGGCCAGGGCATCAAGGTGATGGCCCTGCTGCCGGGGTTCACCAAGACCGAGTTCCACGAGCGCCTCGGCTCCGGCTACGACTCGGCCCCCTCCTGGATGTGGCTCGACGTCAACGATCTGGTCCGCGAGGCTCTCGACGACTACGACGCCGACAAGACCTTCTCGATCCCGAGCAAGCGCTACAAGGCCCTGGCCACCATGGCGCGGGTCGTCCCGTCCGGCGTACTCCAGAAGTTCCAGTCGCTGGGCCGCAAGTAGGCGACTCAGCAGGTAGTCAGAGACCTTCCGGCCCGTTACCGCCCGGTAGACGGGCCCGAAGGTCTCTGACTACCCAGCGCGGGCCCTCAGGTAGCGCTCGCGTTGCCAGTCCGCCAGCGCTCGGCGCATCTCGACGGTGTGGGTGGGGGTCCACCAACGTGGCGGGTCGATCGTCCACCGTCGGTCGGCCATCGGTGTCCGGCTTGCTCGCGCCCGTGCCTCGTGCGTCCTTCTGATGAAGTCAGCGGGGTCGCGGCGGTCGGCGGCGACCATGGTGACGTACTCCAGGCCGACGCGCCGGAAGGCGCCCTCACGCCGCAGGTCCTTGGCCCGCTGCTTGCCCGCCAGGTGCAGGGCACCGTCGTACTCCGCAACCACCCCACGCTCCAGGTCCAGGACATCCGGAGTTCCGATGTGGCGGCCATCGAGGTCGAAGACCGGACGGTTGCTGACCACGCCCGCGATCCCCATCCGCACCTTGAGAGTGAGTCGCAGATCGGTCTCCGACGGCGACCACACATTCTCGTCGGCAAGCGAGATCGCGCGCCTCAGGCGATCGATGCCGGTCCAACCGCTGAGCGTCTCGGCATAGGCCGCCATCTCCGCCAGTGAGATCAGGTCGCTGGCCGCGACGAGATCGAGCCAGCGTACGGCCGACAACGGCGTCTCCGCTCTACGAACCTCGAACGCCACCGACCGATGCGGATCCGTGAGCACCACCCCGTCCACGACCTGACGCGTTCTCGGCAGCATGCGCTCCTTGCTCACCTCGACCCCCGCCTGCACACGCGCCTGCGATCCCGGGCTGAGGATGGTCACCGGCAGCTCGCTGCCGTCCGCGTCGCAACCGTCGACCCAGCGCACCCGCTGCCATGCCAGAGCGGCCCAGCCCGTCACCGCGCCGTCCGCAGGCACCACCGCGGAGGCCTCGAGAACGCGCTGCTGCGGTGAGTCCGGGACGTACGCAGGCACGTAGAGCCCCCGCGACGACCGCCGCCACGCCCGCCCCCTCGCCTGTTTGGGCGTCGGCCCGAGCACACCCGAGGGATCCGTCCGCACAGGACGAACCAGCCCAGGCCGCCCGAGAACGTCGGGCGGCCTGAAGTGAGAGGCACGAGAAGCCACGCCCTCATGATGGCCGCGACCACCGACATGTTGCCGGCCACCGGGTAGTCCGAGACGTTTCGGCCCGTTACACCCCCGGAAACGCGCCCCCAACACAACGAAAAACCCACACCACCGGTAGCG
>NZ_JBEXJF010000043.1:0-45171 GCF_040608935.1 Nocardioides sp. NPDC004968 | reverse complement strand
GCCTGCCTCTTCACTTTCGGCATCCTGGTGGTGGGGGGGGGGGGCGGGGTACCCTCTCCTCGGCCCGGGGGTGGGCGCGCGCTTCCCTCGTGGAGTTCCACGAGGGAAGCGACGCCTCACCGAGGCACCCTTCGACAAGCTCAGGACACCGCCTCGGTTGATGGTCAGTACTTGCGGTCGGGCAGCGCCTCAGCGGCCTGCTCCGGGGTGAAGGTGGTCTCCTCGGTGACGATGCGATCGGGGACCTCCTCGCCGGCGACGACCTTCTCGGCGACGTCCATCAGCTGCGGCCCGAGCAACGGGCTGCACTCGACGATGAAGTTGATCTCGCCGGCGGCCAGCGCGGTCATGCCGTCCTTGACCGCGTCGACGGTGATGATCTTGATGTCGGTGCCGGGCTTCTTGCCGGCTGCCTTGATCGCCTCGATCGCACCCAGGCCCATGTCGTCGTTGTGGGCGTAGACGACGTCGATCTTCGGGTTAGACTGCAAGAAGGCCTCCATGACCTGCTTGCCGCCGTCACGGGTGAAGTCACCGGTCTGGGACTCGGTGATCTTGATCTTGGAGTCCGCGGAGATCTTGTCCTCGAACCCCTTCTTGCGGTCGATCGCCGGAGCCGATCCGGTGGTGCCCTGAAGCTCGACGACGTTGACCGCGCCGTCCTTGTCGACGTCGGACGCGTCTGCGTTGTCGACCAGCCACTGGCCAGCCTTCTCACCCTCCTCGACGAAGTCGGAGCCGATGAAGGTGACGTAGAGCGAGGTGTCTTCGGTGTCCACGGCCCGGTCGGTCAGCACGACGGGGATCTTGGCGCGCTTGGCCTCCTGGAGCACCGCGTCCCAGCCGGTCTCGACGACCGGGCTGAACGCGATGACGTCCACCTTCTGCTGGATGTAGGACCGGATCGACTTGATCTGGTTCTCCTGCTTCTGCTGAGCGTCGGAGAACTTCAGGTCGATGCCGGCCTCCTCGGCCGAGTCCTGGATCGATGTGGTGTTCGCGGTGCGCCAGCCACTCTCGGCGCCGACTTGGGCGAACCCCATGGTGATCGAGCCGTCGTCGGCGGCTTCGCTGCCGCCGCACGCGCTGAGCGACATCCCGCCCAAGGCGAGCGCACACAGCCCGATGAGGGTCTTCTTCACTGTCGTCCTCCAGTGTTTTTACTGCGGCGGCCAGTGTGACCGTCGTCACGATGCGACCCAGTGTGAGCGTTAACATCCGCGCGGTCAAGCGGAATGGGAAGATCGGTTCGAATCGGCAGCAGGTCGTCCGGAACTCCCCATACTGTGTGGACCATGACGCTCACCCTGACCCCGGAACAGGCGCGCCGGATCGCCGTCCGCGCCCAACTCCTCGATGCGCGTCGGCCGGTCTCGCTGGTGGAGACGGTGGACCAGCTGACCCTCCTGCAGATCGACCCGACCAGGGCGATCGCGCCGAGCGCGGATCTGGTGGCGTGGTCGCGGTTGGGGGATGCGTACGACCATTCGGATCTGACCTTCGCCCTCGAGCAGGAGCGCTCGCTGGTGGAGTTCTCCAGCTTCATCTTCCCCATGGACGAGATCGAGACGGTTCTCGCCCTGTCTCCGGGGCGGATCCACCCGACGGCGGTCGAGTGGGTGGACGCCAACAAGAGATTCCGTACGCAGGTCCTGGATCGCCTTCGAGCCGACGGCCCCCTCGTGGCCGGCGAGATCGAGGACACCGCCGAGGTGCCCTGGGCCTCGACCGGCTGGACCAACGACAAGAACGTCCTGCGGATGATCGAGCTGCTCAACCGGATGGGCGAGGTCGCCATCGCCGGCCGCCGCGGCAAGCTGCGCACCTGGGACCTCGCCGAGCGCGTCTACCCGTCCGACCTGCGACTTCCGCCGACCGAGGACGCCCTCAGGGTGGAGACGGTGCGCCGGCTGGCATCGCTCGGGATCGCCCGCCCCGGGCGGAAGGACTCCTCCGGCGGCGAGGTGCTCGGCGCCGGGGACGCGGGCGTCCCGTGCGCCGTGGCCGGCGTCGACGGCGAGTGGCGGGTCGACCCCGAGGCGCTGGCCGCCCTCGAGGACGGGTTCGCGCCACGGGCTGCCCTGCTCTCCCCCTTCGACCGCCTCGTCTACGACCGCGACCGGGCGCTGGACCTGTTCGGGTTCGAGTACGTCCTGGAGATGTACAAGCCGGCCGCCAAGCGCCGCTGGGGCTACTTCGCCCTCCCGATCCTGTACGGCGAGCGGCTCGTCGGGAAGCTCGACGCGAAGGTGGACCACAAGAAGGCGCTGATGAACGTCTTCGCCGTCCATGAGGACTTCGGGTGGACCGCCGAGATCGGTGACGCGGTAGAGGCCGAGATCGAGGCGCTGGCCGAGTGGCTGGGCGTCGGGATCGTCCGCCCTTGACGATGAACCCGAAAACAGGGCAAACCGACGCGAATTGCCCTTCTCCACCTCCTTCGGCGCGCCTACTGTGAGCGAACGGGGTCGGAAATCGATCAAAGGAGACGATCCGAATGGCAACGCTCAACCCCTACATCAGCTTCAAGTCCGAGGCCGCTGAGGCGCTCGAGTTCTACCGGTCGGTGCTCGGCGGCACCGTCGAGACGATGACCTTCGACTCCATGGGCGACGCGATGGGTCCGATGCCGCCGGAGGCGAAGGGCCTGGTCATGCACGGCTCGCTGACCCTCGACGACGGCCTCGTCCTGATGGCCGCCGACACGCCTTCGGGGATGGGCATGGAGTACGTCGCCCCGACCGCCGGCGTCACCGTCGCGATGACCAGCGCCGACCCCGCCGACCACCCGCGCTTCGCCGACTACTACGCCAAGCTCTCCGAGGGCGGTACGCCCGGGATGCCGTTCGCGCAGGCTCCCTGGGGCGATTACTTCGGCCAGTTCGACGACAAGTTCGGCGTGAGCTGGATGTTCGACGTCGCCGGCCCCGAGTCCGCACAGGCCTAGACGAAGGTCCGAGCAAAGATCCGTCTTTCGTAGGAGGCGCCGGGCTGCGAGTCGTTTTACCGTCGATACATGCTGATCGCGGAAGACCTGCTGCTGCTCGTGCTCGACGACGAGAAGGGCACGCTCGCCTCGTCCTGGGTCCAGCAGGCGCTGGGCGGAGCGATCCTGACCGAGCTCGTCATGGCGGGCTCGGTCCAGGTCGTCCCGAAGTCCGGGCTCACCCCGGCCAAGGCCGTGGCGGTGCCGGGCCGGCGGCCGGACGAGCCGATCCTGGCCGCTGCGTACGACGTCTTGGCGGCCAAGCCGCTGGCGGCCAAGAACGCCGTCACCAACCTCGGCAAGGGCCTGCACGAGGCCCTCGCCGCGCGGCTGAGCGACCGCAACATCCTCAGGCGCCGCGACGAGAAGATCCTCGGCCTCTTCCCGCGCACCACCTGGCCGGCCGCGGACTCGACCCACGAGAACGCCGTACGCGGCCACCTGGTCGCCGTGCTCATCCAGGGCGCCGTACCGGACGCACGGACCGGCCCGCTCATCGCCCTCCTCTCCTCCATCGACCTCGCCCACAAGGTGGTCGACACGAGGGCCGTCGGCGCCGGAGCGGTCAAGAAGCGGGCGAAGGAGATCGCCCGGGGTGACTGGGCGGCCAAGGGCGTCAAGGACGCGATGGACGAGGTCACTGCGGTCATGACCGCGGTGATGGTCGCCACCACCGTCACCACGACGACCACCTGACAAAACCCGAGGATCGCAGCCGCGGAGGGGCTGCGATCCTCGGGTTCGTGCGAGGCGGTCAGGCGAAGAACGCCCGCAGGTCGGCGGCGACGTCCTCGGGACGCTCCATGGCCGCGTAGTGGCCGCCCTCGGAGAACTCCGACCAGTGCTGGATGTTGGCGTTGTCCCGCTCGGCCAGCGACCTGATGGTCTGGAAGTCGTCCTTGAAGACTGCGACACCGATCCGGCCCTGGGAGACCTCCGGCTCGCGCTCGGCGTGCCCCTCCTCGTAGTGGTAGCGCGCCACCGAGGCGTAGGAGTTGGTGAGCCAGTAGTAGGTCGCCTGCTCGATGACCTGCTCAGGGGTGACCAGGGAGGTGCCGTTGCCGAAGGACTCGAAGAGCTCGCTGTAGGCCAGCGTCCCGACCGGCGAGTCGGCCAGCGCCGCGCCGATGGTCTGCGGCCGGGAGCCGTTCATGGCGTTGTAGCCGCCGACCGACTGGAACCACTGCATGTGCTCGAGCGCGGCGTACTCCTTCGGTCCGAAGCCCTCGAACTCGCTCGGGTCTCCCGACGGGAACGAGAAGAGCTGCAGCACGTGCGCGCCGAGGAAGCCCTCCGGGTTCAGCAGAGCCAGCTCGCGACCGACCATCGCACCGCCGTCGCTGCCGTGCACCCCGTAGGAGTCGTAGCCGAGCCGGCGCATGAGCACGTCGTACGCCTCGGCCGCCCGCTTCATCGTCCAACCGGTGTCGACCACCGGCGTCGAGAGCCCGAAGCCCGGCAGCTCCGGGATCACCAGGTGGAACTCGTCCGTCAGGAACTCGACCATCGGCAGGAACTCCAGGAACGAGCCCGGGTAGGTGTGGGCGAGCAGGAGCGCCTTGGCGTCCGGGTTCGAGGACGGTACGTGGACGAAGTGGATGACCTGGCCGTCGATCTCGGTCAGGTGGTTGGGCACGGCGTTGATGCGCGCCTCGACCGCACGCCAGTCGAAGCCCTTCCAGCGCTCGACCATGTCGGCGAGGTAGGCCGTCGGGGTGCCGTAGTCCCAGGAGTCACCGGGGACGCTGGGCGCGAACCGGGTGCGCTCCAGACGGGAGCGGAGGTCGTCGAGATCCGCCTGCGGGAACTCGACGGTGACGGTGCTGATCTCGGTGTTGACCTGCGTGTTCATGACTTCTCCTTGGTTGTTTCCGACCTTGTGAGACCTACGTTATGAAGGGTTCCGGCAAGCCTGATTCCGGAATTCCACTGGCCCGTGAATCTTTTTTCCCGCACTCTGAGCCTGTGCTGGAAACCTCTGCGCGACTGCTCGCGCTCCTCGGTCTGCTGCAGTCCTCGGCCGGCTGGACCGGCGCCGACCTGGCCACCCGGCTCGACGTCTCCGAGCGCACCGTGCGCAACGACATGACCAAGCTGCGCGAGCTCGGCTATCCGGTGGAGTCGGTCCGCGGCCCGGGTGGGCGCTACCGGCTCGGTGACGGCGGGAAGCTTCCGCCGCTGCTGCTGGATGACGAGGAGGCGCTCGCGGTCGCCGTCGGGCTGCGTGCCGCGACAGGCATCACCGGTGTCGCGGAAACCAGTGCCAGGGCGCTGGGCAAGCTCGAGCAGGTGCTGCCCGACCACCTGCGTCGCAAGCTCGCCGCGGTGGTCGATGCGATGGACGCCGGCCCGGTCAACACCGACAGCAACGTCCCCGACCCGGACGTCGACGCCGGCACCCTGCAGGCGCTGGCCACCGCCATCCGGGACCATGTCGGCGTACGCGCCGACTACCGCGACGAACCCATCGAGGTCGAGCCCTACCGGCTGATCGCCTGGCAGCGCCGCTGGTACCTCGTCGCCCGCGACCCCCGCGCCGAAACCTGGCTGCCGCTGCGCGTCGACTGGCTGCGTCTCAAGATCCCCGGCGGGCGCCCCTTCCGTCCGAGCGACCCCTCCTTCGACCTCACCGAGTTCGTCGTACGCGAGGTCGCCCGCACCGGCTGGGCCGTCCACGCCCGCCTGATCATCGCCGCCTCCGCCGCAGAGGTCCTCTCCCGGATCAACCCCGCCGTCGGCACCGTCGAGCCGATCTCCCCCGACCGCAGCGTCCTGGTCACCGGCGGAGACAGCCTCGAGGTCGTGGCCGTCTGGATCGGCATGCTCGGCCTCGACTTCACCGTCGAGTCACCCCCAGAGCTCCGCGACCACCTCAAGATCCTCGCGACCCGGTACGCCGCCGCCGTCGACCTCCCGAACCTGACCAGGTAGGTGCATCCGGCGCGGCTCAGCCGCGGACAGCCTCGACGAACGCGCGCACGAGGGGATGGACCGGGGCTCCAGCAAGGGCGCCGATGTGGGGCTGGAACATGCTGGTGACGTAGAACGGATGGTTCGGGAACTCCAGGACCTCCGCGCCGGCGTCGTCCGCGGTCGCGCCGACGACGACACCGATCTTCTCCAGCGTCGCTACCGCCTCTGCTGTGGGCGCGTAGTTGCAGAAGTGCATGCCGACGAACGGCTCCGGCTGCCAGCCCGCGAAGCGGGTGCCGGGGACCGGGGTCACCAGCCGCTCCTCGCCGTAGAGCGAACAGGCCAACGCGGCAACCGCGTTGTCATCCCCCGCGCCGTCGGACTCGGCATGGGTCGCCGCGGAACCGAGCACGTTGCGGGTCCACTCCAGCACCGCGTACTGCATGCCTCCGCACGACCCGAGGAACGGGATCCCCCGCTCGCGGACGACCGTGAGCGCAGCGATAACCGCGGCGTCATCGGCATAGGGCGAGCCAGGAACCAGCCAGACCCCGTCGTAGCTCGAGATCTCGAACCCCGAGTCGGTCGGCACCCACTCCGTCTCGACCCCGAGCTCGGCCAGCCGCGGCCGAAGCGCGTTGAGCTCCTGATGGCTGCGGTGTCCCCGGTCGTCGCCGAGCAGTGCGATCATGCGCCGAATCGTCCCAGCCATGCCGGGCTCGATCCAACCGATTACGGCAGCCGCTACTCCGGCTTGATGCCCAGGCGGTCGAGCTCCTCGTCGATGATCGCGGTGTCCAGCTTCTGGAAGACCGGGGTGGGCTTGGCGACCGGAGTGCCGACGACGATCTCGTGGCGCTCCCAGGTGGGCGCGCCGGAGTAGTCGCCGGTGATGATCGGGTAGGGCTTGCCGTCGTCGAGGTCCTCGACCTCCTCGATGCGGGGCATCGGGGCGACCTCGCCCTTGCCGCCCAGCGCCTTGTCGATCTCGTTGGCGGAGAACGGCAGGAACGGGGACAGGATCAGGTTGAGGTCGGCGACGCACTGCGCCATCACGTGCAGCACGGTGCCGAGGCGCTCGCGGTCCTCGGGAGCCTTGGCCAGCTTCCACGGCTCGAGGTCGGTGACGTACTTGTTGACCTCGCCGACCGCGCGCATCGCCTCACCGATCGCCTGCTTCTGCCGGTGACGACCGATCAGGTCGCCGACGGTGCCGAACGCGGCGCCGACGGTGTCGAGGATCGCCTGGTCCGCCTCGGTCAGCGCCCCGGCGGGGGGCAGCTCGCCGAAGTTCTTCGCGATCAGGGTGGCGGTGCGGTTGACCAGGTTGCCCCAGCCGGCGACGAGCTCGTCGTTCGTACGCCGCACGAACTCCGCCCAGGTGAAGTCGGAGTCGTTCGACTCGGGGCCGGCGGCGGCCACGAAGTAGCGGAACGCGTCGGGCTGGTAGCGCGAGAGGAGGTCGCGTACGTAGATCACGATCTTCTTCGAGGAGGAGAACTTCTTGCCCTCCATCGTCAGATACTCGCTGGAGACGACCTCGGTCGGCAGGTTCAGCACGTCGAAGGAACCGGGCTGACCACCCTTCGACCCCTGACCGTTGTAGGCGATCAGCTCGGCCGGCCAGATCTGGGAGTGGAAGACGATGTTGTCCTTGCCCATGAAGTAGTACGACAGCGCCTCCGGGGCGTTCCACCAGTCGCGCCACGCCTCGGGGTCACCCGAGCGTCGGGCCCACTCGATCGAGGCGGACAGGTAGCCGATGACCGCGTCGAACCAGACGTACATCCGCTTGGTCGGGTTCTCGCGCCAGCCGTCGAGCGGGACCTTGATGCCCCAGTCGATGTCGCGCGTCATCGCGCGCGGGCGGATCTCCTTGAGGATGTTCTGGCTGAACCGGATGACGTTGGGACGCCACAGGCCGGTCTGCTCGCGGTCGTCGAGGAACGCGTGCAGCGCATCGGCCAGGGCGGGCAGGTCGAGGAAGAAGTGCTGGGTCTCGACGAACTCCGGGGTCTCGCCGTTGATCTTGGAGACCGGGTTGATCAGCTGGTCCGGGTCGAGCTGGTTGCCACAGTTGTCGCACTGGTCACCGCGTGCCCCGTCGGCCCCACAGATCGGGCAGGTGCCCTCGATATAGCGGTCCGGCAGCGTCCTGCCGGTCGACGGCGAGATCGCGCCCTTGGAGGTCTGCTCGACGAAGTAGCCGTTGTTCCACACCCCGAGGAACAGCTCCTGCACCACCGAGTGGTGGTTGGCCGAGGTGGTGCGGGTGTAGAGGTCGTACGTCAGGCCGAGCGAGACCAGATCCTCGACGATGATCCGGTGGTTCTTGTCGACGAGCTCCTGGGGAGTCACGCCGGCCTCGTCGGCGGCGATCAGGATCGGGGTTCCGTGCTCGTCGGAGCCGGAGACCATGAGCACGTCGTGGCCCGCCATCCGCATGTACCGACTGAAGACGTCGGAGGGCACGCCGAAACCGGCCACGTGGCCGATGTGGCGCGGGCCGTTTGCGTACGGCCAGGCGACTGCGGACAGAACGTTGCTCATGGCCCCATCCTAGGGAGAGGGCGCCATCAGTTTTCTATCGACATGGCTATCGATGCGGGCAACCCGGATCACGGGTTGAACATCTGGTCCCGCTGGTAGGCGTACTTCCGGATCCACGGCAGCCACTTGGCGAGCTGGGCGCCCGGGCAGGAGGTCTCGTTGGTGTGGAAGTGGCCGTCGATGACCCAGACCCGCACCCGCCGGCCGGCCGGGAACCGGTCGCTGCCCTTCGAGATCGTCTCGAGAGTGCCGCGCTCGTCGCGGCCGGCCATGTCGAGCTTCCAGGCCGCCATCCGCTCGGTCTTGATGAGGGCGTCGTCGGAAGGACGTACGTTCTCGAAGTTGCCGATCAGGGCGATGCCCATCGACTGGTGGTTGAAGCCACGCGTGTGCGCGCCCTTGACGAGCCGGTCGATGCCGCCGGAGCGGCCCTCCCAAGCACGGCCGTACTTGTCGATGAGGAAGTTGTAGGCGATGTCGAACCACCCCAGTGACCTGGTGTGATAGCTGTAGATGCCGCGGATGATCCCCGGCACGTCGCCCTTGGAGTAGTTGTTGCTCGTCGCGGTGTGGTGGATGTGGACCTGCTTGAGCGAGCTGTTGTACTCCGGCCGGCCGTTGCGCCAGGAGTTGTTGGCACCCCACTGCGACCGGGTGAAGATCACCGGTTTCGGCGCCCACTTCGGTCGCGACCGCGCGACCCGGCCGTTGGCGCTGCCGTTCGAAGCGCTGCCGTAGCCCAGGTCGTCGGCCTCCCGCTTCGGCGCCTTGACGTCCTCCTGCGGCCCGGTGTTGATCAGGGTCAGCTTCAGGTCCTTGGGCTGCGCACCCTCGACCCGCACCTGTACGCCGCTGGCCCGGCCGGTCCACACCGGCTGGGTGCCTCGGCGCTCGACCTTGCCGCGCGCGGCGACGTCCCCTTCGCCGCCGTCAGGCAGGTCCTCCTGCAGCGGCAGCTCCTGCCACTCTCGCCACTGGTCCGACTTGCTCACCCGCACCTCGACCTGGGGAATCTGCGCTCCGGTCCAGGAAACCCCGACCATCGAGAAGGTCGTCGTACGCAGCTTCTCCGTCGAGGCCGCGGCGGCGGACCGCTCGTTCAGCCGCGGCGGCAGCTTCACGTCACGGGTGGCGATGCCGTCCTCGAGACGGGGCAGCTTGATCAGCTGACCCTCCTCGGCGGCAGCCGGATCGATCGCCGAACCGATGGCAGGCACGAGCATCGACGCGCCGACAACGACAGCGGTCAGGGTCACGGTGATGACGCGGGGGAAGCGGGCCATACCCTTGATTTTGAAGAGTCGAGCGCCCGACATGCCGCAAACGCATGTGTTCGGTGTGTCGTTTGGGACTTCTGTGACTAAAGCGACGGTGCCGGCGCGAACGGCACCGGCCTCCCGGCGTACGCAGCCAGGTGCTCGTAAGCACCCGATCCCTCGGGCGCCGAGAGCGCGTTGGCGAAGGCCCGCCCCTTGCGCTCCGGCCCAAGGATGCGGTCCATCGCGACGACCGCCCGCTGGGCGACCGCCTCGTCGAGGCCGTCGGTCGGGCGGCCGAGCGCCGCGCACACGTCCCAGGTGTGGACCGCGATCTCGGCGGACTGCCAATCGGGGTCGATCATCACCATGTCGTCGGGGCCGACCTCGCGCCACAGGTTGATCAGCGCGTTGCCCCTGGTGCGGAGCTCCTCGCCCAGGTTGACCGCGTAGTCCTCGCGCCCGTCCCATCCCGGCGGCGAGCCCTGGAGCATCGTCACGAAGACTCGGGGCTGGGCGATCATGTGGTTGGCCAGCTTGCGCAGGTCCCACTCGGGACACGGCGTCGGCCGGGTCAGGTCGTCCGCCGTGACGGTGTCGAGAAGCTCTGCTGCCTGCGTCAGTGCCCGCTGCAGCGCGAACACTCCCATCTGGTCAACCACACGACCATGGTCTCAGGCGAGCCTGCGTCCCGCGAAAGCAGCCAGCCGCTCGTACGCCCCGGCGCCCTCGGGCGCCGCCACCTCGGCGTCGAACGCACCCGTGCGCATCTCCGGCTTCAGGGTCGCCTTCATGAAGGCCAGCCCGACCTCGGCCAGCTCCGGGTCGAGCTCGGAGGTCGGGACGTCGAGCGCCTGCGCGAGATCCCACGAGTGGGTCGCGTACTCGGCGACGAGCAGGCCGACCGGCACCACCGCGCCGCCCTCCCAGCCGTCGGTGCCGGCGCCCTGGTCCCACGCGTGCAGCACGTCGTCGGCACCGACCTTGAACGCCGGTCCCCAACTCTCGCTGACGTGCGGCGCCGGCGCACCCCAGTCGGGCTCCCCACCACGAAGCATCGTGACGAAGTTGGTGCCGTCCGCGATCACGTGGTCGGCCAGCGTGCCGACGTCCCACTGCCGGCACGGCGTCGGCCGCGAGACGGTCTCGGCGTGCACCCGGTCGAGCAAGTCGCCGGTCTGGTCCAGCGCCCGCGAGAGAATTCCTGCCTCGTCTGTTGTAGTCACCCAGCCAACGTACGACTGGTTGACCTCGGCGTCACCGCCAAATTCAGCTGAAGTCGAGGTCGTGGACCCGCGCGCGCTTGAGCTCGTAGACGTAGGGGTAGGCGGTGATCAGCTGGAACCCGTCCCAGAGCTTGCCGGCCTCCTCGCCGTTGGGCGCCTTGGAGATGACCGGCCCGAAGAAGGCCGAGCCGTTCATCGCGATCGTCGGGGTGCCGACGTCGTTGCCGACCTGGTCCATGCCCTCGTGGTGGGACTTGGCGATGTCCTCGTCGAACGAGGAGTCATCCATCGCGTCGGCGAGCTCGACGGGCAGGTCGACCGAGGCCAGCGCGTCCTCGATGACCTCGCGGGTGAAGTCCTTCTTCTCCACGTGGCGCCGGGTGCCGAGCGCGGTGTAGATCTCGGCGAGCTTCTCCTGGCCGTACTCGTTCTGCACCGCCATGCAGACCCGCACCGGGCCCCATGCGGTCTTCAGCATCTCCCGGTAGTCGTCCGGGATGTCCTTGTCCTGGTTCAGGTACGCCAGGCTCATGATGTGCCAGGTCACCTCGACGTCACGCACCTTCTCGACCTCGAGGATCCAGCGCGAGGTGATCCAGGCGAACGGACAGGCGGGGTCGAACCAGAAGTCGGCAGAGGTCTTCTCGAGGGTCTTCTCGGACGGCGCAGCGGGGGTGGTCTGTGTCATATGACACTGAACCACCCCCGCTGCGGATCTGTTCCGGCCGTCAGTTGACGGTGGTGAAGTCACCCCCGCTGGCCCAGTAGGCGACCTCGTCGCCGCTGTAGGCAGCAGTCACTGCGTACTCGCCCGCGGGGAGCTTGACGAAGGTGACTCCGGCCGAGCTACCACTGAGCGTCTTGGTGACCGTACGTCCGCCGTTGGTCGTGATCTTGACCGTCCCGGTAGGCAGGTAGCCCGGCGCGGTGACCTGGACGGCCACCTTCGCCTCCCGGGAGCCGCCGGTCGCGGTGACCTTGACGCTCGGCTTGACGCGGACCCGGCCACTGGGGCCGTACGTCTTGGTCAGCGTCCCGCTGCTGGAGCGGGCGACCACGGTGACGCTGAGGCGGCGACCGACGTCGGCCTCGGTCGGACGGTACTTCTCGGTCGTGGCGCCGGAGATCGGCGTGCCTTCACGCGTCCACTGGTAGGAGAGGTCGACCGCCTCGCTGAAGCCGCCCGGGTCGACCTGCATCAGGCCACCGAGACGAGTGCCGCCCTTCACGAAGCCGGCCTCGGTCTGCGCCAGCTCGCCGCCGCTGGGCGGCTCCGCCGGCTGCTGCGGCGCCTTGCCACCGCCGACGAGCGTGCCGGCGAAGGCGTACGAATTCTTCGAACGGTAGCCCTCCTGGACACCGACGACCACCGCGCCGATCCTCTTCCCGGAGGCCGCTGCGGGCACCTTCAGGAAGCGGGACTTGGTGCGCGTGATCAGCTGCTTGTCGGCGTACCACCTGACCTCGCCGATCTTGGCCGACGGCTCGTAGTCCGCCCCACCGACGGAGACCGTCGAGCCGACCTTCTGGGTGCCGGTGATCTTCGGCTGCGCCAGGACCTTGAACGTGCCCTGCTTGATCGGGGGCAGGATCTGGCTCATCGTCTTGGCCTCGCTGTAGTCCCGGCGGGTGCCGGTGAGCACCGCCGCGATCTGCTTGCCGGCGAGGTGGCCGGGGATGCGGAAGGTCTTGTTGGTCGCACCCGGGATCGGCTTCTTGTCGACGATCCACTGGTAGCGGATCTTGTTGGGGTTCGGGCTCCACGAGCCGGTGTTGACAGTGACCGCCTTGCCGACCTGTGCGGTGCCCTCGACCGTGGGCCGCTTGGTGACCGAGAGGCGCTGGTCGTTGAAGTGGATGAACCCGGTCGGGTAGTTCACCGAGTCCCTCCCGATCCGGCGCCAGCTGATGTCGCTGCCGTAGTTGGACTCCGAGATCGTGATCGTGTCCGCGCCGACCTTCTCGACGATCGCGACGTGCCCGAAGCGGCTCGCGCTCGGGTGCGAGGAGTGCCACCAGGCGACCGAGCCGACGGTCGGCGTCCTGTTCGTCAGCCTGCTCAGCGCAACGCCCCAGTTGGTGGCGTTGCCCTCGCCCGACCAGGGACGAGCGTTCGGCAGGCCGGTCTGGATCAGCTTGTACGCGACGTAGTTGGTGCAGTTGCGACCGGCGTACATCCGCCAGTACATGCTCCCCCACGCACTCTCGTAGCCGCCGGTGGAGTAGCCCTTGCTGCGGCAGTCCGAGAAGCCGGAGCAGAGCGTGATGGAGCCCGCGTGCGCCGGTGATGCCAACTTGGGGATGACTTGCACACCGAGGCCGACGAGCAGCAGAACCGCACCGGTGACCAAAGCCCGGCGCAGCGCCCCGCCAGGCTTCCCCACCTGGCGCGACTCCTGTGAATACTGATGTTCCTGTGACTTGAGGGGCACATGAGCACCCTAGAGAAAGTTGTCAACCATTGATACCGGTGTGTCGGAATTACAACACTGTATTTTTACTTTTCACGCTCGGCGACTCCCAAGAACCGGCAACAAGCGCTATATAAATGTCTCGAATTCCGGGCACAGTGAGAGGATCCAGCCATGCCTGGAACCAATCTGACGCGCGCCGAAGCCACCGCTAGGGCCGCACTACTCGACGTCCTGTCGTACGACATCGATCTCGACCTCACCACGGGTGCTGAGACCTTCGGTTCGACGACGACGATCACCTTCACCTCCACCGAGGCCGGCGCCTCGACCTTCGCCGATCTGGTCGGCGCGACGGTCCACGAGATCACGCTCAACGGCGTGGCGCTCGACCCCGCGGTGGCTTACCAGGACTCTCGGATTCAGCTCGACGGCCTCGCCGCCGAGAACGTGCTCGTCGTCAAGGCCGACTGCGTCTACTCCCACACCGGCGAGGGGCTGCACCGCTTCGTCGACCCCGCCGACGACCGCGTCTACCTCTACTCCCAGTTCGAGGTCCCCGACGCGCGCCGCGTCTACACCACCTTCGAGCAGCCCGACCTCAAGTCCGTCTTCACCTTCCACGTGACCGCTCCCGAGGGCTGGAAGGTCGTCTCCAACGCGGTCACGCCCGAGCCGAAGCCGCTCGGCGACGGTCGTGCGACCTGGGACTTCGAGCCCACCAAGAAGATGTCGACCTACATCACCGCGCTGATCGCCGGTGAGTACCACGAGGTCCAGGACGTCTACGAGGGCAAGTTCGGCACCATCCCGCTGGGTCACTACTGCCGCCAGTCGCTGGTCCCCCACCTCGACCGCGACGAGGTCGTGAAGATCACCAAGCAGGGCTTCGAGTTCTTCGAGGACGCATTCGACTTCCCCTACCCCTTCGGGAAGTACGACCAGCTCTACGTGCCCGAGTACAACATGGGCGCGATGGAGAACGCCGGCGCCGTGACGCTGCGCGACGAGTACCTGCCGCGCTCCAAGCAGCCGCGCTCCTTCTACGACTTCCGCGCCTCGGTGATCCTGCACGAGATGGCGCACATGTGGTTCGGCGACCTGGTCACCATGAAGTGGTGGGACGACCTCTGGCTCAACGAGTCCTTCGCCGAGTGGGCCTGCTACCACGCCCAGGCCAACGCGACCGAGTTCACCGACGCCTGGACCGGCTTCACCAACGCGCGCAAGCAGACCGGCTACCGCCAGGACCAGCTGCCCACGACGCACCCGATCGCCGCGGACAACTACGACCTGCAGGCCGTCGAGGTCAACTTCGACATGATTACCTACGCCAAGGGCGCCTCCGTCCTGAAGCAGCTCGTGGCGTGGGTCGGGCTCGAGCCGTTCCTGGAGGGGCTGAAGGCCTACTTCAAGGAGTTCGCCTACGGAAACTCCGAGTTCAAGGACCTGCTGCGCCACCTCGAGGCCGCCTCCGGGCGTGAGCTCCAGGGCTGGGCCCAGGAGTGGCTGCAGACCGCCGGCGTCAACACCCTCGCGCCCGAGTTCACCCTCACCGAGGAGGGTTCCTACGCCTCCTTCGCCGTGCGCCAGTCGGCTGCCGCCGACTACCCGACGCTCCGTCGCCACCGCATCGGCCTCGGCCTCTACGACCTGGTCGACGGCTCGCTCGTGCGCCGCGACGCGTTCGAGATCGACGTCACCGGTGAGCTGACCTCCGTTCCCCAGCTCGAAGGCGTCAAGCAGCCCGACCTGCTGCTGCTGAACGAGGGCGACCTGACGTACGCCAAGATCCGGCTCGACGAGCGCTCGCTGGCCACCGCGCTGTCGTCGCTGTCCGTGCTGGGCGACTCGCTCTCGCGCGCGCTGATCTGGGGTGCGGCCTGGGACATGACCCGCGACGCGGAGATGCGGGCGAGCGACTTCGTCGAGCTCGTACTCGCCAACATCGGCCAGGAGACCGACGCCTGGGGCGTCACCCGGATCCCGGTCTTCGCCGCCCAGGCGGTGGGCTCGTTCTCGGCTCCGGCCAACCGCGACGCCCTCAAGGCGCGCTGGGAGACCGGTCTCCGGGAGCTGCTGGTGGCCGCCGCGCCGAGCAGCGACCACCAGCTGACCTTCGCCCGGACGTACGCCGCGGCAGCCCGCTCCGAGGCTGCGATCGCCGACCTCAAGGGTCTGCTCTCCGGCGACCTGGTCTTCGAAGGTCTCGACATCGACCAGGACCTGCGCTGGGCGCTCGTCACCGGCCTGGCCGCCTCGGGCACCTTCGGCGAGGCCGAGATCGCCGCCGAGCTCGAGCGCGACAACACCATCTCCGGCCAGGAGAAGGCAGCCGCCGCCCGCGCCGCGCAGCCGACGGCCGAGGCCAAGGAAGCCGCCTGGGAGTCCGTCGTCGTCCGCACCGACGTGGCCAACGAGACCGCCCGCTCGATCGTGCTCTCGTTCCAGCGTGGCGGGCAGGACGAGGTGCTGGCGCCCTTCGTCGACCGCTACTTCGAGGCCGCCGACACCCTCTGGGACCACCTCGGCACCCACCGCGCCTCGACGGTGCTGGAGTTCATCTTCCCCAAGCCGGCCGCCTCCCCCGAGCTCCTGGAGAAGGCCGACAAGTGGCTCGAGACCTCCCCCGCCGAGCCCGCCGCCAAGCGGTACGTCCGCGAGGGACGTGACGAGGTCGCCCGCGCCCTCGCCGCCCAGGAGCGCGACGCGCAGTAGCACCACACGCGAAGGGCCCCGGAAGCACCTGCTTCCGGGGCCCTTCGCATCTGCTCGAAAACCAAGAATGGAAGGGAGATCTCCCCTTCCACTAACAACTTTATAGCGCATATAGGGGCTTGCCGCAAGACCCCCGGATTGGGGCAGAATCTCGTCCTCGAACAGGTAAAACACCTGATCAGACAGGGGATTCAACGTTGCAAGCATTCGATCTCGCGGGCCGTCACGACGCCAAGGCGGACCCGGCATTGATCGCCGAGGACGAGCAGCACTTCGCTGCCATCGCGGAGAGTCTCGAGGAGCAGATCTCCGAGCTGAACGAACGGCTGGATGACGTACGCCGCCGCCCGGGCGGGCACGGGCAGGAGGCGATGGATCGCGATCTGGAGGTGCACCGGATCGGTGGGCAGCTGCGGATGCTGCGCAGGTTCAGTCTGGACCTGTGCCTGGGGCGGATCGTCACGGAGTCGGGCAGCACCATCTACATCGGGCGGCTCGGGCTGACCGCCAGCGACGGCCGGCGGCTGCTGGTCGACTGGCGCTCGCCGGCAGCGGAGCCGTTCTTCGCGGCCACGCACGCCGACCCGCGCGGGCTGCTGAGCCGGCGCCGCTACCGCTGGACCAACGGGCGGATCACCGACTACTGGGACGAGGTCTTCACCGCCGAAGGGCTCGAGGGGCACGCCGCCCTCGATGACCAGTCGGCCTTCATCGCCACACTCGGCAGCAGCCGCTCGCCGCGGATGCGCGACGTGCTCGGCACCATCCAGGCCGACCAGGACGCCATCGTCCGAGCGTCCTCGCGGGGCGCCTCGGTCGTCGACGGCGGTCCGGGGACTGGCAAGACCGTGGTGGCGCTGCACCGCACGGCGTACCTCCTCTACTCCGACCCGCGCCTGGGCGAGGGCAAGGGCGGGGTGCTGTTCGTGGGGCCGCACGAGCCCTACCTTTCCTATGTCGCGGACGTGCTGCCGAGCCTGGGCGAGGAGGGCGTACGCACCACCACGCTGCGCCGGATGGTGCCCGAGGGTGCCTCGCTGGTCCCGGAGCAGGACAAGGAGGTCGCCCGACTCAAGGCCGACGCCCGGATGGTCGCGGCGATCGAGCCTGCGGTGGCGCTCTACGAGAAGCCTCCGTCGAAGCCGACCCTGGTCGAGACGCCTTACGGCGACGCGGTGATCAGCACCGGCGACTGGGCCGAGGCGATCGCCGCGGCCGAGCAGGGTACGCCGCACAACGACGCCCGCGACCAGGTCTGGGAGGCGCTGCTGAGGATCGTGACCGAGAGGATCCAAGAGAACACCGGCGCCGACCCCGACCGCGACTACGACGCCGATATCGACGACTGGGGCGACGAGGACCAGGAGGAGGACGAGTTCGACGCGTACGGCCTCGTCGACGAGGACTCGACCGACGCCCTGCGCGCCTCGCTGGAGACCAACGCCGGACTGCTCGACGTCTTCGGCGAGGTCTGGCCGCGGCTGCGCCCGGCCGACATCGTCGGGGACCTGTGGGAGGTGCCCGCGTTCCTGCGGATGTGCGCGCCCTGGCTCACTCCCGACGAGATCAAGACGCTGCAGCGTGACCGGGTTCTCCAGGCCGGCAAAGCCTGGACCGAGGCGGACCTGCCGCTGCTCGACGCCGCCCACCGCCGGCTCGGCGACCCCGACGCCTCGCGGCGCCGGAGCGCCCAGAAGGCAGCGGCGGCCGCCGACCGGAAGGCGAAGGCAGCTGTCGTCTCGGACCTGATCAGCCACGACGACTCCGACATGAAGGTGATGTCGATGCTGCGCGGCCAGGACCTGCGCACCGCGCTCCTCGACGACTCGGTGCGGGAATCGGAGGAGCTCGATCCCTACGCCGGCCCGTTCGCGCACATCGTCGTCGACGAGGCGCAGGAGCTGACCGACGCGGAGTGGCAGATGCTGATCAGCCGCTGCCCCTCGCGCAGCTTCACGATCGTCGGCGACCGCGCCCAGGCGCGGCACGGGTTCACCGAGTCGTGGCAGGAGCGGCTCGAGCGTGTCGGCCTGGACCGGATCGAGATGGCCGGCCTGAGCATCAACTACCGCACGCCCGAGGAGGTGATGACCGAGGCCGAGCCGGTCATCCGCGCAGCACTTCCCGACGCCAACGTGCCCACGTCGATCCGTGCCTCCGGCATCCCGGTCGTCCACGGATCCGTCGCGGATCTCGACGTGATCCTGGACACCTGGCTCGCCGAGAAGGAGGAGGGTGTCGTCTGTGTGATCGCCGCCGGCTCGAAGGACGTCAACGAAGGCCGCGTACGCCGCCTGTCCCCCGTGCACGCCAAGGGGCTCGAGTTCGACCTGGTCGTCCTCATCGCCCCCGAGACGTACGGGACCGGGATCGAGGGTGCCGTGGACCGCTACGTCGCGATGACGCGGGCGACCCAGCAGTTGGCCATTCTCAGCTAACCGACCCGAAGGGTCAGTGCGTCGCGGCGGGGAGGTTGTCGTCGTCTGCCTTGTGGGGCTTGGGCAGCAGCCCCTCGCCGCGGAACACACCCGGCAGGAGCACGAGGAGGGAGATGACCACCATCAGGATCACCGGGATGAGCAGGATGAGCAGGAGCAGACCGGAGGCGGTCATGTCCTCGGCGACCGGCCAGCCGTTGGGAACCTCGGCGCTGGCGGGGCCGGCGGTAGCAACAGAGGCGACGACGGCGGCGGAGGCGGAGGCGCCGAGGAGGCCGGCGCGGCGCAGGATCTGGTTGCTCACGGGTCAGATACTAACGGCGTAGGTCCCGTAGTACGGACTCGGTGCGGGCATTGGCACGCGCACGATGCTCCATACCGTCAATGGCATGTCGACGAGACGAGCCGCAGTTGCAGTTGCAGTCGCAGGATTGCTCCTCAGCCTCACGGGCTGTTCCTCGGCCACACCTGAGAGTGATTCGCGTGACGTCCGCGCCGAGGATCGCGCCGAGGGTGCAGCTGAGGGCGAGTTCGGCGTTTCTCGAGAACCGTGGCAGGTGGTGCTGAGCGCTCCGCGGGCCAAGGGCATGTGGTCCGCGGAGTTCACCACCGACTACGTCGCGGTGTGGGATGACAGGGAGGATGTCGGCCAGCGGCAGAAGCTCTCCGTCTCCGACAAGGCGCATGACGAAGTCCTGGAGTGGACGTCACGCGGTGGCGACTGGATCCTCCAGGACGTCTGGCTGACACGCCACTTCCTCGTCGTCGAGGAGATCAACGAGACGGCCAAGAGGATCGAGCTGAGGGCCTGGGATCTCTCCACGGGCGAAGAGATCGAGATCCCCCTGCAGCCCAGCCAACCCGAGATGGCGGCCGACTTCGGCCGTGTGGCCTTCATGACTGGGCGAGCAACCACCAGCATCTGTCAGCAGAGTCTGGATCTTGCCACCGCGGAGCTCGCCACACCGCGCTGTGCCCGGCCGGGCGCCGTTCTCGGAGACCTCGCGCTCGGCCAGAAGGAGACCACGTACTCCGAGGTTGTTGCCCCAGGAACCGACGATCGCTGCAAGAGTCTCCTCGTCGACGGATCGAACCCGACGCGCGAAGTACCCATCACGAAGCGCTGCCTGGGCTGGAGCTCGGCGATCGCCGATGGCCTGGTCGCTTGGGACGAGACGGATCCGGCGAGTGAGAGCTTCCCGACCTCTCTCGGCTACGTCCTCGCCGGCGACCGCAGGAGTGCGCTGGGTCCGATGGTGACCGACACACTTGTCGGCTGCGGGTCGAGCTTCTACTGGATCGAGGTCGACGGGCTCGGCCACCGGATCGAGCGCTGGACGCGCGGGTCCGGCGTGCAGACCGTATGGGGTCCGCAGGACGAACGACTACCAGGCGAGCTGCAGTGCGCCGACGGACGTTGGCTGTCGACACGTGTCGATGACATCGACGGGCACGAGGAGTCGCTGACCTTCGCGGTCCTCGACTCGGCGTGAGCACCGACAGCGCTTGCTGCGCTGCATCAACGTCCCGGGGACCATCCGGACTCGGGCGAAAGCAATGTCGAACAGGAAGGAAGCTCATGAATATCCCCCAAGCGGTCGCAAGTATGACCGCACTGATGAGCCTCGGCGCACTCGCGTCGACGGCCCCGGCGCATGCGACGGATGTCGGCACCCTCGACACCTCGGCCATCGCGGCGGAGGTCGCGGCGACCTCGCCGAGCAGCGCGGAACTGGCCGAGCTCTCCACGCTCGACCAGGTCACCAAGCTCAACCGGTGTGTGGACCTGGCGACCGAGCGCTACTGCATCGGGCTCGGGTTCGTCGACGTCGACCCGAGCTACGAGCGACTCGCCAACGCTGCGAACGCCGCGCCGGTGTCGGATCCGACCGGCGCCATGTCGACGGCGGACTGGGTACGGACCCGGCTGGAGATGTCCGATGCGGAGCGGATCAAGGCTGAGCAGGACGAGATCGACGTCGCCCTTGCCGGCGTCGAGAAGGCCCGCACCGAGCGTCTTCGGACCGAACTCACGCAGTCCGGCGACTTCGGCCAGGCCGACGTCGGGACGCAGGCAGCTGTGGGTGGGCCGTACACGATCATGACCGGGTACCAGACCAAGCAGGGGAAGACCTACTACTGCGGGCCTGCCACGATGCAGTCGATCGATTGGGGCGACCCGGGCGACGACGGCGTGAAGGACACCCAGAACGTGTGGGCAGACATCCTGGGCACGACGGCAGGATCAGGCACCGGAATCTCGGCGTTGGTGTCGACGACCAACTCAAGCACGACATGGGACAACTACGTCAACTCCTACATCGTCGGCTCCGTCAGCTCGTGGAACACGGCGACCTGGTACGACAAGCACTGGAACCACTTCGGCGGCAATCCGAACGCTCGCTCGCGCAAGGCCCCGATCATCGAGCACGTGATGCTCAAGAAGGCGTACTTCCCGTACTTGAAGTACGACCACGGCGGCCACTTCCAGGTCGGACGCGGGGCGAAGTGGGCCTCCGAGACCGACCCCAAGACCATCTACTACTTCGAGGTCTACAACGAGAACGACTGGTACAGCTCCGTGACCACCGATACGTGGGGTCCGAGAACGATCGCGTCCAGCACCTACCTCAACGCGACCAAGGCCCACGCCCAGCAGAACATCGGCTACTGATCCGGGAACATTCACCCGGGCCTGCCGATCCTCCCGAGGATCGGCAGGCCCCTCGGCATCTGCGAAGCGCCGTCGGCCCGGACCGGCCGCCGCTATGATTCGCGCGTGGATCGGGCTTCCGACGGTGGGCCACCACCATCACTCAAACGTCCCTCGTCACGGGACTTCAGTGGTTTGCTGCGGTTCCATCGCGAGTCCGGTGGCCTGACCCAGGACGAGCTCGCACACCAGGCGGGCGTCAGCGTCGCTGCGATCCGTGACGTCGAACAGGGCCGCACCAGGCGACCCCGACCCGCGACGGTCACCCGGATCGCGGCGGCCTTGGGTGTGACCGAGGATGAGCTGCTGCGGTTCGGCGGCGGGGCTGAAGCCACACCCGGTTCCACGCCGACCAGACCTCGCGCCGACGGCCGCGTCACGATCAACGTGCTCGGGCCGTTGGAGGCCAACCGCGGCCGGAGTCCTGTGCTGCTGACGTCGAGGAAACAGCGACTGCTGCTCGCCCGCCTCGCCCTGACCCCTGGCCAGCCGGTCGAGAGACACGAACTCATCGACCTGATGTGGGGTGACGCACCGCCAGCAGCGGCACCCGCACGGCTGAGCAGCCACATCACACGTCTACGCCACCAGATCGAGCTGCCCGGAGAGCGACTCATCTTCCCTATCGCAGCCGGCTACCGACTCGAGATCGATCGCGACCGGCTCGACATCACCCGCTTTCGGCACTTGGTCGCCACCGCCACCACGCAGAGCCCGGAAAGCTCGTTGGCGGCCCTGGGCGACGCCCTGCGACTGTGGCGTGGGCACCTTGATCTCGAGGAACTACGTCAGAGTCCGCTCGCTGCGGCTCTCGACAATGAGCATCTCCAAACGATTCACGCGTACGCGTCCGCCGCCGTTCGTCACGGAACCCCGGAGCTGGCGTTGCCCGAGCTGCGGTCGGCGGCTGCACATCACGAGCTGGATGAGGGTCTACACGCCCGGCTGATCGCTGTCTTGGGATCGGCCGGGCGACGCGCCGAGGGGCTGGCGCGGTACGACTCCATTCGCCGCCGACTCGACGACGAGCTGGGAGTGCGCCCCGGCTCCGCTCTTCAGGACGCCCTCGCAAGCGTTCTCCGGAACGAGATGGAACCGGCGACGCCGCGGACCAGTGTCCGCGAGAAGCCCCAGCAGCTGCCAGCACGTCCGCTGACCCTCGTAGGACGTGACACCGAGGCGAGTCGAGTCGAACGTGCCTTGTCCGAACCCGAACGGCGTCGCACCCCGGTGGTCGCGCTCATCGTCGGACCAGCCGGCGTCGGGAAGACGGCGCTCGCACTCACGCTCGGCCACCGCCTGGCCCATCGGTATCCCGACGGACATCTGTACGCCGACCTGCGGGGCGATGCCGGAGCGACCGTGCCACCGCGGATGGTCCTGGCCAGGTTCCTCAGGGCACTTGGGGTGCCTCAGCGCCGGATCGGTCGTGACGAGGTGGAAATGGCTGCCCTGTTCCGCAGCGAGCTGGCCGATCGCTCGATGCTCATCGTGCTTGACAACGTCGTCGACGGAGCGCAGCTGATGCCGCTGCTTCCTGGCGTCAGCGGCTGCAACGTGATCGCCACGAGCCGGCGACGGCTCCCGCAGATCCACGCCACCGTCACCCAGGAGCTGACCCCGCTCTCACCGGGCGACGCATGTGCCTTGATCGCCGCAGCTGCGGGCTCCGCGCGAGCAGCGGCAGAGCCGGGCGACACCGAAAGGCTGGCCGCTGCCTGCGGATATCTTCCACTTGCGCTACGGATCGCCGGTGCGCGGCTGGCGAGTCGCCCCACGTGGACCATCGCGCACATGGCCGGCCGCCTCCGTGACGAGAGCCAGCGGCTTCAGGAGCTGGCCGCAGGCGACGTGAGCGTACTGGCGACCTTCCAGGCCGGTTATGCGGACCTCAGTGCACGAGCGAGAGATGTCTTCAGGCTCTGCGCCGTCCATCCGGGTCCTGACGTGGATGCGGAAGCAGTCGCCGTCCTGCTCGGCTGTGACCCGGCCGAGGCCGAACTGGGCCTCGAAGAACTGCTCGACGCCAGCATGATGATGCAGTACGTGCCGGATCGCTACCAGGCCCACGACCTGTTGCGTCTCTATGCGCGCAGGCTCTTGGAGACGAGCGACGACGAACTCGATGCCCGTGCCCGCCTCCTGCGGTGGTACGTCGATCGCGTCACGGCCGCGATCGATCTGACGTATCCGAGGTCGGTGCGGCTGCGGGGGCACCTGGATGACCCCGGCCCGTTCCAGGACGAACACAGCGCGATGGCATGGCTCGAGCGAGAAGTCGGAGCGATGGTGATCCTGGCCGAGCGGGCCGTCCAGCGCCCAGCGACGCGGTATGCAGCGTGGGCCATGGCAGATCAGCTTCGGTCGTACTTCGTCATGCGTGGCGGCGTCGATTGGTGGGACCGGATCACGAGCGCCGGGCTCGAGGCCGCCCGCGCAGCTCAGGACAAGGACGCCGAGGCAATGATGCTGCTGTGCCGCTGCCAGGCCGCGGAAGCCTTAGGTCGTGAGAAGGAGTTCTTGGCCGACTCTGCCGAGTGCACACGGTTGGCACGGGCGAACGGCCAGTGGGAGATTGCTGCGTACGCGTCCTACGTCGTGGGGTGGTACCAGTTCGAGCGCGGGTCGTTCGGGGAGGCAGAGTCTTGGCTGGCCGATGCGGCGGCAGCGGCCGAGGGAGAGATGAGCGGTGTCAGAGCCACCATCCTCAATGGCTTGGGCATGCTCGCGCTCGAGCGCGCCGACTTCGAGGACTCTGCCGACTACTTCCGCGGCGCGATCGACATCAATCGCGCCATCGGCCGACGTCACACGGTACTGACCAACCGGGGGAACTTGGCCAGCGCAATCAGGCTGATGGGTCACGCCACCGGCGCCGAGGCCGAGCTGACCGATGTCCTTCGTGAGTTCGTGGCTCTCGGCGACCGGCGGGGCGAGCTGTCGACACTGGACGAGTTGAGTCGTCTGGAGCTGGATCGTGGAGACTCTCGCGAAGCCGTACGGCTTGCGACGCGTGCCCACACCCTTGCCTCGGCCCTCCACGACCCGAGGGCGACAACGATGACCGCGTGCACCCTGTCGATCGCCTCCAGCGCGGCGGGCTCGCACGAGCACGCGGCCCAACTCGCTCGTGCATCCATCGGACTTGCCGTTCGCCATGGCTACCGGTTCCACGAGGCCCGCGCCCGGGTTGCACTCACCGACGCACTTGCCCACCTTGGAGAGTGGGGAGAGACCCACTCGGAGCTCCAGCGATCCTCCGACCTCGTACGTAGCCACGATTATCGCGCGATCGAGGAAGCGTGCGTTCGACTTGCCGCAATCCTCGAAGAGGAGCAGCCGCCGTGATGACCGTCGCGTCGCGCCCGATGCCCGCCCGGGGATTGGCCGTCGACCTTGAACGGCTTGGATACTGGAACCCATGTCCATCCCCCCGAACCCCCCACTGATCTCGGTCTCCTGGTCGACGCTCGGCAATTGGGTGATCGGCATCCCCTTGCGTATCGCCGGCCTGATCCTGCTGGCGATCGTGCTCCGCTGGATCCTGCACCGGGTGATCGACAAGGTCGTCGTCCGCGCTGTGGAGGCCCCCGGGCTGAGCGGCAAGATCACCAAGATGGCCGACGGAGGCGAGGCCAGCGTCGCGTCATCGCGCCGCAGTCAGCGCGCCCAGGCGATCGGCTCCCTGTTCAAGAGCGTCGTCACCGGCGTCATGGTCGCGATCTTCGCCACCATGATCCTGGACCAGCTCGGCATCAACATCGCCCCGATCATCGCCTCGGCCGGGATCGTCGGTCTGGCGCTCGGTTTCGGCGCCCAGTCGCTGGTGCGGGACTACCTGTCCGGCATCTTCATGATCATCGAGGACCAGTACGGCGTCGGTGACAGCATCGAGGTCAACAACATCAGCGGCACCGTCGAGGCCGTGACGCTGCGGATCACCCGGCTGCGCTCGCTCGACGGCACGGTCTGGTACATCCCCAACGGCGAGATCCTCACCGTCGGCAACCACAGCCAGAACTGGGCCCGCGCGGTCATCGACGTCGGCGTCGGCTACAACGAGGACCTCAACAAGGTGCAGCGCGTGCTGCGCGAGGTCTCCCACGACCTGTGGGTCGACGAGGACTTCAAGGGCCAGATCATCGAGGAGCCCGAGGTCACCGGCGTCGAGGCGCTGGCCGCCGACGCCATCACCGTGCGGGTGCTCATCAAGACCCTGCCGCTCAAGCAGTGGGCGATCGCGCGCGAGATGCGCCAGCGGATCAAGGCCCGCCTCGACTACGAGGGCATCGAGATGCCCTTCCCGCAGCGGGTCATCTGGCACCGTGACGAGAAGGCGGCCGCTTCCGAGGAGGAGACGGCCAAAGCCTGACGTACGCCGCCAGTGATGCCCCGGCCGAGGTCGGGGCATCACCACATTTCAGGCGAGGGCGGCGTCGAGAGTGATGGTGGTGCCGGCGAGAGCCTGGCTGACCGGGCAGCCGGCCTTGGCCGCCTCGGCGAGGCGGACGAAGGTGTCGTTGTCGAGGCCCTCGACCACACCACGCGTGGTCAGCTTGATGCCGGTGATGCCCTTGCCGGGGGTGAACTCGACGTCGGCGCTGGTCTGCAGGCTGGTCGGCGGGGTGCCGTTGTCGGCCAGGCCGTTGGAGAAGGCCATCGAGAAGCAGGAGGAGTGGGCGGCGGCGATGAGCTCCTCGGGGCTGGTCTTGCCGCTGGGCTCCTGCGAGCGGGCCACCCAGGTGACGTCGTAGGTCCCCAGGCCGGAGGAGTCCAGCGTCACCTTGCCGGCGCCCTCGAAGAGCGAGCCCTCCCAGACGGTGGTGGCGGTGCGGGTGGTGGCCATCGTTATCTCCCAAAGTTCGTGTGAATGCGTACGCCCCCGATCCTGCCACGGCAGGCGAGCGCGGACCCGCGTGGAAGAATGGCTCAGTGACGTTTTATGAGGAGATCGGCGGGATGGACACCATCCGCACGATCGTGGCCAAGTTCTACGAGGGCGTGGCGACCGACGAGCTGATGCGGCCGATGTATCCCGAGGAGGATCTCGGTCCGGCGCAGGAGCGGCTGACGCTCTTCCTGGCTCAGTACTGGGGCGGCCCGACGACCTACTCCGAGCAGCGCGGCCACCCGCGGCTGCGGATGCGTCACGCCCCGTTCGAGGTCACCTCGGAGGCTCGTGACCGCTGGCTCCAGCACTTCCGCGAGGGCCTCGACGCCGCCGGCCTGACCCCGGAGCAGGACGCGCAGTTCTGGGCGTACGCCGAGCATGCCGCCAACTTCATGATCAACACCCCGAGCTGAACCCCGGGCCGATCCGTCAGCCCACGTGCACGTGCGGCCGCCGGCTCCGGTCCGGCTCGGCGCGCCGCAGAATCTCTCGGGTGGTCGGGGCGACCTCGCCGACCCCGATGAACAGGAACCGCAGCAGGTTGGTGACCGGGTTGCCCTCGGTCCACTCGAAGTAGATGTGCGGCACCACGCCGGTGACGTCGCGGACGTGGAGAAGGACGGCGGCCAGCGCGTTGGGCACCGCCGGTGCCTCCAGCCGCAGCACCCGTCGGCGTCCGGTGACCTCGCCGCGTACCTTCAGGGTGCCTTCGAAGTCGGACGGGTCGGTCACGAGCACCTCGACGAAGATGGTGTCCCCGTCGTCGGCCAGGTCGTTGTCGAGGACCATCTGGCGCAGCTTGTCCTCGTACTCCTCCGGCCCCTCGGTGCCCTCGTGCTCGTTGGCGATCAGCCGGATCTTGCGGCGCGCGCACTCGCGCAGGAACGTCTCGGCCTTCTTGTCCAGCTCGACGCCGGTCACCCGCAGCTCGAAGGAGCGCATGATCCGGGAGACCAAGGAGACCCCGATGATCGCGGCGATGAAGCAGGCGGCGATCTTGACCCCGTCGGGACGCTCGATCACGTTGGAGACCGTGGTGTAGGCGAACACGGCCGCGATCAGGCCGAACAGGACCGTCCGGACCCGCTGACCGGCCTTGTGCGCGGCCAGCGTCACCGCCACCGCGGCGGAGAGCATCAGAACCAGCACACCCGTCGCGTACGCCCCGCCCTGGGCGTCCACGTCGGCGTCGAAGATCCAGGTGATCAGGAAGGCTGCGGCCGAGATGGTCACCACCAGCGGCCGGGTCGCTGCCGCCCACTCCGGTGACATCCCGTAGCGCGGCAGGTAGCGCGGGATCAGGTTGAGCAGGCCGGCCATCGCAGAGGCGCCGGCGAACCACAGGATGAGGATGGTGGAGACGTCGTACGCCGTCCCGAACGCGCTGCCGAGGTAGTCGTGCGCGAGGTAGGCCAGTGCCCGGCCGTTGGCCTCGCCGCCCTCCTCGAACGCCTCGGCCGGGATCAGCAGGGTGGTCACCCAGGAGGAGGCGATCAGGAAGACGCTCATCGTCAGCGCGGCCGTGGTGAGGAGCTTCTTGGTGCCCCGGATCCGTCCGGCGGGGCGCTCCTCGGTGTCGCTCTCTTCGCCTCTGACCTGCGGCATCACGGCGACGCCGGTCTCGAAGCCACTCATCCCGAGGGCGAGCTTGGGGAAGACGAGCAGCGAGACGGCGATCATCGTGGTGATGTTGCCGTGCTCGACGAAGAGGGCGTCGTTCCAGCTGGTGAAGACGCTGGGGTTGCTGAACACGTGCACCAGACCGACGGCGATGACGATCGCGTTGAGTACGAGGAAGGTGGCCACCAGGCCGACGGCGATGCCGATCGCCTCCTTGAAGCCCTTGAGGAAGACGGCCCCGAGTGCCGCCAGCAGCACCAGGGTGATCAGCATGTTGTGCCCGTGCCAGGCGGACGGGAAGAGCGGGTTCTCGACCATGTGAGCGGCACCGTCGGCGGCGGAGAGGGTCATCGTGATGATGAAGTCGGTGGCCGCGAAGCCGAGCAGGGCGAGCACGAACGCCTTGCCGCCCCAGCGGGACAGCAGCCGCTCCAGCATCGCGATCGAGCCCTGACCATGCGGGCTCTCGGCCGCGACGCGGCGGTAGACCGGGAGCGCACCGAGCAGGGTCAGCCCGACCAGGACCAGCGTCGCGATCGGCGAGAGCAGGCCGGCGGCGAGGGCCGCGATGCCCGGCTGATAGCCCAGGGTCGAGAAGTAGTCGACACCGGTCAGGCACATCACCTGCCACCACGAGTGCTTCTTCTCGTGGGTCTCGGTGGGCTCTGCCGCGCCGGGGGCGCTGCTCGCCGTGGTCACTGCGGTCACCCGATCAATTCTTCAGGCCGGGCGGCCCGGATGCGGCATCCCAGCCCCACAGGAAGGCGTAAGGATTCCGTCAAGATTCCGCGAGGCGGGTGTCAGAGGAGCGTCCATACCGCCACCGGGGCCCGATCACGGGCGCACGCTGGGGATATGGAGCTGCTGGAGAAGGTCACGGCTGTACGCGCCGGAGCGGCCGCCGCCACGCTGCTGGTGGCCACGGCCGTCCTCACCGTCGCCGGCGTCGGCTTCTCGGCCTGGCTGATTACCATGGTCGCACTGAGCACCGGGGCCGCGCTGACGCTGACCATGCCGTACGCCCTGCTGCTGGCGCTGACCGGTTGGGGGCTGGTCACCGGATTCGCGGTCAACACCGGCGGTCAGCTGACCTTCACCGCCAGCGACCTGCGCCACCTGGCGCTGCTCCTGGCCCTGGGGGTCGTGGCCTCGCTCTACTCCCCCGGGTCGAGGGTGTAGCCGACCCCCGAGGTGGTGACCAGGTAGCGCGGATGCGAAGGGTCGTCCTCGAGCTTGCGGCGCAGCTGGGCGGCGTAGACGCGCAGGTAGTGGGTCTCGCGCGCATAGGCGGGACCCCAGACCTCCTTGAGGATCTGTTCGCGCGGAACCAGTCGGCCCACGTTGCGGGCGAGCAGCTCCAGGAAGGACCACTCGGTCGGGGTGAGGCGTACGTCGTCCCCGGCCTTGTGCACCCGCTTGCGGGCGAAGTCGATCTCCAGGTCACCGATTGCGAGCGTGGTCGCGGCTGGGGGCGCGGACTCCTGGGAGCGGCGTACGGCGGCTCGCAGCCGCGCCATCAGCTCGTTCATCGCGAACGGCTTGGTGACGTAGTCGTCGGCGCCGAGGTCGAGCGCCTCGACCTTGTCGTCGCCGTGCTGACGGGCGGAGAGCACGACCACCGGCACCTGGGTCCAGCCCCGCAGCCCCTCGATCACCTCGGTGCCGTCCAGGTCCGGGAGCCCGAGGTCGAGAAGGACGACGTCGGGGTGGGTCGCCGCGGCGGCGGCTAGCGCCGAGCGGCCGTCCGTCGCCGTCTCGACCTCCCAGCCGGCGGCGCGCAGGTTGATGGCGAGCGCCCGCAGCAGGGCGGGCTCGTCGTCCACCACGAGTACGCGACTCATCGCACACTCCTCGCGCGCGGCACCGCGACGACCATGGTCAGGCCGCCGCCGGGGGTGTCGTCGGCCGACAGCCGGATGCCCAGTGCCTCGCTCAGGCCCCTGGCCACGGCCAGACCGAGCCCCAGCCCGCCGGCCGAGGTGTCGTCGAGACGCTGGAACGGCTCGAACATCCGCTCCCGCTGGTCCTCGGGAACCCCAGGTCCACGATCGACGATCATCACCTCCACAGTCTCCGGTGTCTCGTGCGCCAGGACGCGCACCGGCTCGCCGGCGTTGGGCCCCTGCCTGCTGACCCGGACCGCGTTGCTGACCAGGTTGGCGACGATGCGCTCGAGCAAGCCTGAGTCGGTGCGTACGAGCGGGGTGTCCTCGCCCACCTCGAAGGCGATCGATCCGGGAGGCAGGCCGGCGACCGCCATCGGCAGCGACTCCTCCAGGCTGACGTCCCGCATCGCGGGATGCACCAGACCTGCCTCGACCCGGGAGAGGTCGAGCAGGTTGTCGATGAGCGCCTCGAGCTGGTCGGCTGAGGTCGCCGCCGACTCGACGAGCTCCTTGCGGTCCTCCTCCGGCACCCTGCCCACGAGCAGGCCGTCGAGGGCGGCACGCATCGTGGCCAGCGGCGTGCGCAGGTCGTGGGAGACCGCGCGAAGCAAAGCGGTCGAGGTCTGCTCCGCCCGCTCCAGGGCGAGGGCGCGGTCGGCCTGGTCGCGCAGTCGCCGATGCTCCAGCACCAGCGACGTCTGGACCGCGAAAGCCTCCAGGACCCGTCGATCGCTCGCCCGCAGCGGGGTGCCACGAAGGACGATCACGTGGGTGTCGTCGACGGCGACCTGGGCGTCACCCTGGTCCGGGTCTGCCGGATAGCCGATCCCGGCACCGGCCAGCCGCACCCACCCCTGGGGTGTCTCCTCCAGCAGGACCACCGCCTGCTGGGCGAAGGTCTCACGCACCCGGCTCACGATCGCCTCGGCGGTGTCCTGGCCGGTGAGCACCGAACGGGACAGTGCACCCATCGTCGCCGCCTCTCCCCTGGCCTGGCGTGCTTCGGCAGCTCGCCGCGAGGCACGGTCGACGACGGTGGCGACGCCGACCGCGACCGCGACGAAGATCACCAACATCACCAGGTTGCGTGGCTCGGCGATGGTGAAGCGGCGTACGGGCTGGGTGAACCACCAGTTCAGGTGGAGGAACCCGGCCAGGGCGGCGACCACCGCCGGCCAGCGCCCACCCACGAGCGCGACCAGGACGGTGGCGGCGAGCAGCAGCATGCTGGCCAGCGGGAGCTGGTTGGAGATGTCGCCCTCGATGCCGTCGTTGTGGAGCAGCCAGACCAGGGCCGAGGGCACCAGGAGCGCGCTGATCCACCCCAGGGTCTGCCGGGTGCGGCTGAGCGGTGACCCGAGGCCGCCTCGGACCCGCGAGCCGCGGGCGATCTCGTCGTGGGTGACGAGGTGTACGTCGATCGAGCCGGCCGCGGCCGCGATCCGGTCTCCGGTGGTGCCGGTGAAGAGCCTTCGCAACCGCCCGTGACGGGAGACGCCGACGATGATCATGGTGGCGTTGGCGCCGGTCGCGAAGTCGACGACGGCGGTCGCCGCGTCCTCGCCGATCACGCTGTGGAAGGTGCCGTCCAACGACGCCGTCAGCGCCTGGACGCGCTCGATCGACCCGGCCTCCGGCCTGGCCAGCCCATCGGCGGTGACGACGTGTACTGCCAGCAGCTCGGACCCCTTCGCCCTCTGGCACAGCCGAGCCGCTCGCCGCAGCAGCGTCTCCGACTCCGGGCCACCGGTGACCGCGACCACGATTCGCTCCTTGGTCGGCCAGGGGTGCTCGATCCGGTGCTCGCGGCGGTAGTCGCCGAGCGCATCGTCGACCCGGTCGGCGAGCCACAGCAGCGCCAGCTCGCGCAGCGCGGTCAGGTTGCCGACCCGGAAGTAGGAGGTCAGGCTCGCGTCGATGTTCTCGGGCTTGTAGATGTTGCCGTGGGCCATCCGCCGCCGCAGCGCGTCGGGCGCCATGTCGACGAGCTGGATCTGGTCGGCGGTGCGGACCGCCTCGTCGGGCACGGTCTCCCGCTGGCGTACGCCGGTGATCCGCTCGACCTCGTCGTTGAGCGACTCCAGGTGCTGGATGTTGACGGTGGTGATCACGTCGATCCCGGCCGCACGGATCTGCTCGACGTCCTGGGCTCGTTTGGTGTGCCGGCTGCCGGGCACGTTGGTGTGCGCGAGCTCGTCGACGCAGACCACCTTCGGGTCGCGGGCGATCACCGCCTCCACGTCGAGCTCGGTGAAGGTCGCCCCGCGATAGTCGATCTCCCGGCGCGGGATCACCTCGAGTCCTTCGATCTGGCGCGCGGTGTTGCTGCGGTCGTGGGTCTCGACGAACCCGACCACCACATCGGTCCCCCGCGCCTGGCGCCGCTGCGCCTCGCCGAGCATGGCGTACGTCTTGCCGACGCCTGGCGCGGCTCCGAGATAGACGGTCAGGCGGCCCCGCTTTCGCGGGGACCGCCCGTCCGTTGACGTGGTCTGCACGTCCCTATTCAACCCTCTCCGCGCGCACCGCGATGTTGAGCTCGAGCACATTGACCCGCGACTCGCCGAGGAACCCGAAGGTACGGCCGTCGGTGTTCTCGGTCACGAGCGACTTCACCTGCTCCTCCGAGAGCCCGTTGGCCCGGGCGACCCGGGACACCTGGATGGCTGCGTAAGCCGGCGAGATGTCTGGGTCGATGCCGGATGCGGAGGTGGTGACGGCGTCGGCGGGGACCTGGTCGACCGAGACGCCTTCACGCGCGGCGATCTCGCGCTGGCGCTCCGTGATCGCCTTGACCAGGTCCGGGTCCTCCGGCCCGAGGTTGGAGCCGTAGGTGGACAGCGTGTCCCAGCCGTCGCCGGCCGCGCTGGGACGCGGGTAGAAGAGCCCCTCGTCGTCGTTGCCCTGCCCGATCAGGGCCGAGCCGACCGCCTCGGCGGGGTCGTTGGTGTGCGAGCCGGACTCGGTGACCAGGGAGCCGTCGGCACGCCAGCCGAAGGCGGCCTGGGCGACGCCGGTGACGACCAGCGGGTAGATGATCCCGCACAGCAGGGTCGCGGCGATGAGCACGCGGAGCCCGGCGAGCGAGTGACGTAGCAGTGCAAAGAGATCAGACATGTTCACAGTCCTGGGATGAGGGAGATGACGAGGTCGAGCAGCTTGATCCCGACGAACGGCACGATCAGGCCGCCGACCCCGTAGAGCAGCAGGTTGCGGCGCAGCAGCGCGGAGGCCGAGGACGGCCGGTAGCGGACGCCGCGCAGCGCCAGCGGGATCAGCGCGATGATGATCAGCGCGTTGAAGACCACCGCGGAGACGATGGCCGACTCCGGCGAGGACAGCCGCATGATGTTGAGGACGTCCAGCGCGGGGAAGGCGCCGACGAACATCGCCGGCAGGATCGCGAAGTACTTCGCGACGTCGTTGGCCACCGAGAAGGTGGTCAGTGCGCCCCGGGTGATCAGCAGCTGCTTGCCGATCTCGACCACGTCGATCAGCTTGGTCGGGTCGGAGTCGAGGTCGACCATGTTGCCGGCCTCCTTGGCCGCGGTCGTCCCGGTGTTCATCGCGACACCGACGTCGGCCTGCGCGAGCGCGGGCGCGTCGTTGGTGCCGTCGCCGCACATCGCGACCATCCGTCCCCCGCGCTGCTCCTTGCGGATCAGCGCGAGCTTGTCCTCCGGGGTCGCCTCGGCGAGGAAGTCGTCGACGCCCGCCTCCTTCGCGATGGCCGCGGCGGTGGCCGCGTTGTCGCCGGTGATCATCACCGTCTTGATGCCCATCGCGCGCAGCTCGTCGAACCGCTCGCGGATGCCGTCCTTGACGACGTCCTTGAGATGTACGACGCCCAGCACCCGTGCCGGGTCGCTGTTGCGGTGCTCGGCGACGACGAGCGGCGTGCCACCGGTCTCGGCGATCTCCGAGACGATCACTGCGGTCTCCGGGGGCACCTGGCCGCCGTTCTCCTTGACCCAGGCCGTCACCGCGGAGGCGGCGCCCTTGCGTACGCTCAGGCCGGGGCTGTCCAGGCCGGACATCCGGGTCATGGCGGAGAACTCCACCATGGTGGCCTCTGCCGGCCCACCCATCGAGCGCCCCACCAGTGTCAGGATGCTGCGACCCTCGGGCGTCTGGTCGGAGAGGCTGGCCAGGACGGCCGCGTTCTCGGCCCCGGTCAACGTGGTGCCGGTGACCGGGATGACCTCGTACGCCTGCCGGTTGCCGTACGTGATCGTGCCGGTCTTGTCGAGCAGGAGCACGTCGACGTCACCGGCCGCCTCGACGGCCCTTCCCGACATCGCCAGGACGTTGCGGCGTACGAGCCGGTCCATGCCCGCGATGCCGATCGCGCTCAGCAGCGCGCCGATGGTGGTCGGGATCAGGCAGACCAGCAGCGCGGTCAGGACCAGCCAGGACTGGTGCGCGCCGGAGTAGTCGGCCAGGTAGTAGAGGCTCCAGCAGACGACCACGAAGATGGCGGTCAAACTGGTCAGGAGCACGTTGAGCGCGATCTCGTTCGGCGTACGCTGCCGCTCCGAGCCCTCGACCAGGGCGATCATCCGGTCCACGAAGGAGTGGCCCGGGTCGGAGGTGATCCGGACGACGATCCGGTCCGAGAGGACCAGGGTGCCGCCCGTGACCGCCGACCGGTCGCCGCCGGACTCGCGGATCACCGGAGCGGACTCGCCGGTCACCGCGCTCTCGTCGACGCTCGCGACGCCCTCGATGACGTCGCCGTCACCGGGGATCCGCTCGCCGGCCTCGACCACGACGACGTCGCCGGTGCGCAGGTCGGTGGAGGCGACGAGCTCCTCGGCGCCACCGGCACCCCCACGCAGACGACGGGCGGTGGTCTCGGTCTGGAGCGCGCGGAGCGAGGCCGCCTGCGCCTTGCCGCGGCCCTCGGCGACCGACTCGGCCAGCGAACCGAAGACGACGGTCAGCCACAGCCAGACGGTGACCAGCCAACCCATCACCGACGGGTCGAGGACCGACATGACGGTCGTGGCGGCCGCGCCGATCTCGACCACGAGCATGACGGGGGTCGCCACCAGCTTGCGGGGATCGAGCTTGCGCAACGCACCAGGCACCGCCTCGGCGATCTGCTTGGCCGTGAGCACCGACGGTGCCGCCTCGACACGGGTGGCGTGCTCGGTGTGTTCTTCAGGGGTACGTACTGGGGTCTGGGTCATGACAGGGACTCCACGATCGGGCCCAGCATGAGAGCCGGGACGAAGGTCAGGCCGACGACGACCAGCGCGACGCCGGTCAGCAGGCCTACGAAGAGCGGGCGGTGGGTGGGCAGGGTGCCGGCGTTGTCCGGCAGCCGGTTGGCGGTCGCGAACCGGCCCGCCAGGGCGAGCACGAAGATCATCGGGACGAACCTGCCGAACAGCATCAGCAACCCGAGCAGCGTGTTCCAGAACGGCGTGCCCGAGGTGATCCCGCCGAAGGCGGAGCCGTTGTTGTTGGCGGCGCTGGTGACGGCGTACAACGCCTCGGAGAGGCCGTGCGGACCGTCGGTCGAGAGACCGGCCAGCCCTGCCGGAGCGGTCAGCGCGATCGCGGCGCCGACGAGCACCAGGATCGGGGTGGTCAGGATGTAGACCGCGACCAGCACCATCTCGTCGCGGCTGATCTTCTTGCCGAGGTATTCAGGCGTACGTCCCACCATCAGGCCGCACAGGAACACCGTGACCACGGCGAGCATGAGCATGCCGTAGAGACCGGAGCCGACACCGCCCGGCGCGATCTCGCCGAGCATCATCCCGAACAGCGCGACGCCGCCACCGGGCGCGGTCAGGCTCTCGTGCATGCCGTTGACGGCACCGGTCGAGGTGCCGGTGGTGGCCGCGGCGAAGAGCGCCGTGGCGGCCTCGCCGAAGCGGGTCTCCTTGCCCTCCATCGCGGCTCCGGCGAGCTGCGGGGCGGTGCCGGGGCCGGCCATCTCCGCCCAGGTCAGCAGGGCGATGCCGACGGTGAGCAGCACGGCCATCGTCGACAGGACGGCGCCACCCTGGCGCTTGTCCTTGACGATGAGACCGAACGCCCAGGCCATCGAGAACGGCAGCACGAGGATCGCCCAGATCTCGAGCAGGTTGGTGAACGGGTTGGGGTTCTCGAAGGGGTGTGCGGAGTTGACGTTGTAGAAGCCACCGCCGTTGGTGCCGAGCTCCTTGATCGCCTCCTGGCTGGCGACCGGGCCACCGGTCAGGGGCTGGGTGCCGCCGGTCAGCGTCGTCATCTCGTGCACGGAGTGCAGGTTCTGCACCGCCCCGGCCGCGACCAGCACGATCGCGACCACGAACGCCGCCGGCAGCAGCACCCGGACCGTCGTACGCACCAGATCGACCCAGAAGTTGCCGATCCTTCCCTGGCTGCGGGTGCGGGCCAGCCCGCGCGCGAAGGCGGCGGCGACGGAGAGACCGACCGCGGCGGAGACGAAGTTCTGCACCGCGAGCCCGGCCATCTGGATCAGGTGGCCAGTGGCCGCCTCACCGGAGTACCACTGCCAGTTGGTGTTGGTCACGAACGAGACGGCCGTGTTCCAGGCCCCGTCGCTGGGCAGCGGGTCGAAGCCGCCGTCCAGCGGCAGCCACTGCTGCAGCCGCCCGAAGGCGAACAGGAACAGGATCCCGGCCAGCGAGAAGCCCAGTGCCGACATCGCGTAGGAGCGCCAGTGCTGGTCGGCCTCGGCGTCGACCTTGAGAGCCCGGTAGGCCACCGTCTCGGCGCGCAGATGCTTCGGGCTGGTGTAGATGTGGGCGAGACAGCGGCCCAGGAGCGGGACCGCGAGGGCCAGCGCTGCGATCAGGACGACGATCTGCAGGACGGCGGCGACGACGGGGTTCATCGGCTCACCGCCCGCGGCTCGGTCTCAGTGAGGGTAGCGCCGGTGTCGGTGTCGGAGGGCTCGCTCAACCGCCGGTCGATGAAACCGACCAGCGCGGCGAGCCCTGCGAAGGACACCAGCGTGATGAGGATGTAGACGAGATCTAGCACGGCTCCATTGCATCCCCGCTCGGGCCCTTGGAGTGCCCACCTTGACGGTTCCCTGACGACGTACGCCGTCCGATTGACGCATCCTTGACCTGCTGCCACAGAAATGGCCTCGCGCCGGACATACCCGAGTACGTCCGGCGCTCGTGGCTGGCGCGGTCTAGTAGAGGAGCACCCGCATCAGAACGCTCAAGGCGACGGCAAAGGCGGCCGCGGCGGCGACCACCAGGACCCCGCCGTAGTCAGGCCCCGCCATCACACGGACACCTGCTCGGCCACCGGCGCGGAGCGGCAGACCAGAACGCCCGGCACCCTGCCGAGACGCTCCTCGAGGCGGTCGGCGCTGCCGTCTGAGAGGGCGTGGTCCCACCACGAGTCACGGGCCGGCTCACCGAGCACCAGCAGCACCGGCTGACCCTCGTAGTGACGGTGAATGTAGTCAGCGACCGGCTCGGCGAGATCCCCCATGTCACCGCTCAGCATCACCAGGGGCACCGGTGGCCCCCAGGCGTCCCAGTCGCGGGCGACCTCCTCTGCACCACCCGCGCCGGACAGGTCGCACACATGCACGGCGACGACCTGCTCTCCGGCCAACGACATCGCTGTCGCCAGGCTCCGTCGAGCGATGGCGTCGGCGCCCTTGACCGGCACCACGGCCACGACCGGATGGGCCCGCGGCAACGAGGGACGCCCGGTCGAGGGACGCTCGTCGGAGGCGTACCGTCTCCTGACCGACGCCATCAGCAGCGCCAACGCCACCAGCACGACCACAACCAGCCAGGCCCCGTCGGCCAGCTTCATCGCGGTGGTGACCATCGCGGCGACGGCGGTCGCGACGGCACCCAGCAGGTTCGGCAACGCCGGTCGCCACCAGTCACCCGGCCTCTCGCGACGCCAGTGCACGACCATGCCGACCTGCGCGAGAGTGAAGCCGACGAAGACACCGATGGCGAAAAGTGGAACCAGGGTGTTCATCTGGCCGGCGGCGGCGACCAGCAGCACGGCGGATAGGCCGGCGAGCACCAGCACGCCCCAGCGATGCACGTCGTGGGCGGAGCGATGCGCGAACCGGTGCGGCAGGTAGTGGTCGGCGGCGAGCACCTTGAGCAGCGTGGGCAGCCCGCCGAAGGAGGTGTTGGCAGCCAGGGCGAGCAGCACCACCGTCGCGATCTGCACCAGGTAGTAGCCGAACCCGTCGCCGAGCGTCGCCGAGGTCAGCTGAGAGAGCACGGTGACGCCTTCGCGGGGACGGATGTCGAACTTCTCGATGATCACCGCCAGCCCGATCAGCATCACGCCGAGCACGCCACCCAGGGCGACCTCAGCGGCCTGTGCTCGCCGTACCTTCGGCGCCCGGAAGCTCGGCACCGCGTTGGCGATTGCCTCCACTCCGGTCAGCGCAGCGCAGCCCGAGGAGAATGCCTTGAGCAGAAGGAGTACGCCGACGGTCTGCGTGGAGACGACCGACTCGGATGCGGTGACGGGCTCCAACGGTGTGCTCCGGAACAGGCCGACCACGATCACCGCAAGGATCGACCCGACGAAGAGCACCGTCGGCGCCATGAAGACCCGGGCGCTGTGTGCGATCCCGCCCAGGTTGACGAGTGTGACCAGGGCCAGGACGCCGAGGCAGACCCAGACCGCGTACGGCAGCAGGGCCGGGAACGCCGACGTCAGCGCCGCGACACCGGCTGCCACCGAGACCGCCACGTTGAGCACATAGTCGATGATCAGCGAGGCCGCCGCGACCAGTGCGGCGCGCGATCCGAGATGGCGGCGGGAGACTGCGTAAGCCCCGCCGCCATCCGGGAAGGCCGCGATCACCGACCGGTAGGAGGCCACCAGTAGCGCAAGCAGCACGGCGATCGCGATCGTCACCGGCAGCGTGAGCCCGATGCCCGCGCCCCCAGCCAGTGCCAGCACGAGAACGATCGCCTCAGGCCCGTAGGAGACCGATGCCATCGCGTCGAGCGCGAGCGCGGCCAACCCGCTCCCCGCGGTGAGGCCATCGCGGTCAGGCCTTCCCCTGGGCCGTGAGCGGTAGGTGGGTGCATCGTGGAATGGGACTCGTAGAGACACACCTGCGACGCTAGGCGCCGCCTGCGGGGGGTCCGATCGGTTTGACACATCGCTGACGCCGACGGACCACACCTTGATGAGTTCCTGACGCCCCGCCGACTACCTACGCCGAGCAGGCCCCACGTACGATGTCCCGGTGCGGACGTGGCTCCGCGCGGACATACAGGCAGTCGGTTGCTACCGCGAGCGAGGGAAGAGGAGGTGGCTGAGATGGACGGCCAACCTCCGAGTACCACCTCGCCCTGACCGGTCCGGCCCACCTGAGAGCGTGCCGGGCTGGTGCGTCGCGTTCCCGCGTCGCGATCCCGCTCGCACCATCTGGGAGGCCATCATGTCCGAGCACCCGTTCCTGCGCCCCTTCACCAAGCAGCGCCGTGCCGACCCGCCGGCGACCCTGCCGCTGCATGGCGGAGGCGGTCGGGCCTCGACGCCGACACCCGTGACTCGTGGCAGCGTGATCGACAGCGCCGTCTACGTCGGCGGCGACCGGGTCGACTCGCCCTCGACGCTGGCCGAGACGTACCGCTCGCTCCGCGACCACGACGACGCAATGGCCTGGATCGGTCTCTACCAGCCCAACCAGCACGAGCTGGCCTCGCTGGCCGAGGAGTTCGGTCTGCACGAGCTTGCCGTGGAGGATGCCATCCTGGCTCACCAGCGACCGAAGATCGAGCGCTACGACGAGACGCTGTTCGTGGTGCTGCGGGCAGCCTGGTACGTCGATGAGACCGAGAACATCGACTTCGGTGAGCTGCACCTCTTCGTCGGTCCCGACTTCGTGCTCACCGTCCGCCACGGCACCCAGCCCGACCTCTCCCCGGTGCGCCGCCGGATGGAGAGCAACCCCGATCTGCTCAGGCTCGGCCCGGAGGCGGTGCTGTACGCCATCCTCGACCGCGTCGTCGACGGCTATGCGCCGGTGGTGGCCGGACTCGCCAACGACATCGACGAGATCGAGACCGAGATGTTCCGCGGCGACACCCAGGTGTCCCGTCGCATCTACGAGCTCTCCCGCGAGGTGGTCGAGTTCCAGCGGGCGACCCGACCCCTGCTGGGCGTCGTACGCTCCCTGGCCGCCGGGTTCTCCAAGTACCGCACCGACGAGGAGCTCCAGCGCTACCTGCGCGACGTCGAGGACCACGTGATCGGGACCGTCGAGCAGATCGACGAGTTCCGCAACCTGCTGCGCGACATCCTGACCGTCAACGCCACCCTCGTCGCCCAGCAGCAGAACGAGGAGATGAAGGCGCTCAGCGAGCTCAGCGTGCAGCAGAACGACGAGGTCAAGAAGATCTCCGGCTGGGCGGCGATCCTGTTCGCTCCCACACTGGTGGGCACGGTCTACGGGATGAACTTCGACTTCATGCCCGAGCTGCAGTGGCGCTACGGCTACTTCATGGCGCTCGGGCTGATGCTGACCGTCAACGTCGTCCTCTATATCCTCTTCCGCCGCCGCAACTGGATCTGAGGAGAGGCCCCCACACATGAAGGTCTACGCACTGCGCCCGACCGGGTTCACCGAGCACGTCCCGAAGGAGGTCCCCGATCTGCTCGACGAGCCGGACACCGTGGTGTGGATCGACGTGCCGCAGTGCGACGAAGCGGCATCCGAGCAGCTCGGACAGTGGTTCCCGTTCCACACGCTCGCTCTGGGCGACTGCATGGCCCGCAACCACATCTCCAAGTTCCACTTCTACAGCGACCACGTCTTCACCGTGCTGCACGCCCCGAAGCTGGGGACCGGTGGCCACGTGCACTACGTCGAGCTCGACCAGTTCATCGGCGCGAACTACCTGGTCACCGTGCATGGTCCGGTCAACCCGGTCGTCGCCCCGGAGGTGGCACACATCGACACCGACAACGTGCGTCGGCGGCTCCTGAAGGGCGAGGTCGACCTCCGTACGTCCTGGGACCTGTCCCACGCCATCGCCTCGTCGATGATCCGCCGCGAGACGCAGCTCGTCGCGGACCTCGCCCGCGAGTCCGGACGGATCGAGCAGCAGGTAACCGACGACGACCCCGACGATGATCCGGCAACCCTCTTGGAGGACCTGTTCCAGGTCGGTCACGCGCTGCTGACCGTACGCACCATCGCCACGCACAGCGCGGAGACGTGTCGTGCGGTCGCGCGACGCGGCACCGGGCCGGTCGCGGGCTTGGCGGCGCGAGCGGCCGAGCTGGCCGACCGGTTCGACATGGTGCGCACGATGGCCGACGGGCAGGGCGAGTTCGTCCGTGGAGTGATCGACTTCTACCAGGCTCGCACCAGCACTCACCTGGCCCTGGCCACCGAGGAACTGGCCGCGACCTCGGTGCGACAGAACGACGACATGCGCCGGATCTCGGCGTGGGTCGCCATCATCGCCGCCCCCACCCTGGTCACCGGCTTCTTCGGCCAGAACGTCCCCTACCCCGGGTTCGGTCAGTTCAGCGGCTTCATCGTCTCGAGCGGCATCATCGTGGTCGCCGCGATCGTCCTGTACGTGCTGCTCAAGGCCAGACGCTGGCTGTGACCCGGGCCCTGGGCTCGACGACGTACGCCTGCGCCACAATGTGCCCATGCTGCAGCTGCGGATCACCTCGCCGACGCGCCTGACACCCGCGATCCTCGAGATCCTCACCGCCGACCCCGCCGTCAGCGAGCTCTCGTCCCTACCGGGCGCCTCGCTGCGTCCGGAGGGCGATGTGGTGCTCGCCGCGGTCGCCCGGGAGGCGGCCAACGACATCGTCGACCAGCTCCGCGACCTGGGTGTGCACCATGAGGGCAGCCTCCATGTCGAGCCGGTGCAGACGTGGATGTCCGAGACCGGCCTGGTCGCCGACCACCTCGCCCCGGGCAGCAGCGCCGACTCGGTGGTGTGGGCCGACGTGACCCAGCGGGCCTACGAGGACTCCGAGACCAACTGGACCTTCCTGAGCCTGATCAGCCTGGCCACGATGCTGGCCGGCATCGCGATCGTCCTCGACTCCCAGATCCTGGTCATCGGGGCGATGGTCATCGGACCCGAGTTCGGCGCGATCGCCGCCCTCGGCGTCGCCCTGGTGCGCCGCCGCTTCGGGCTGCTGGGCCAGTCGCTGCGTACGTTGCTGGTGGGGTTCGCGGTCGGCATCGCCATGACCACGCTGGCCGCGCTCGTCGCCCGCGGGCTGGGCTGGATCACGGCCGCGAACGTCACCGCGGAGCGACCGGGCACGGCCTTCATCTACACCCCCGACAAGTGGTCCTTCATCGTCGCGCTGATCGCGGCCGCCGCCGGGGTGCTCGCGGTGACCTCGGCCCGGGCGGGCAACCTGTCCGGCGTTTTCATCTCGGTCACCACCATCCCGGCGGCCGCCAACGTGGCCCTGGGCCTCGCCTTCGGGCTCGGCGAGGAGATCTGGGGCAGCACCCTGCAGCTCGTCGTCAACGTCGCAGGCATGGCACTCGCCGGCTGGCTGACCCTCCTCATCCAGCAGCACGTGTGGCAGCGCGTCTCCGAACGCCGCGCGCTGTTGGCCGCGCGGCTCAGGAAACGCTGACAAAGGTCCCGCTTCTCGACAACTGACGCAAGCACTGGGAGGCTACTGGACTCAAGCAGAACATTTGGTTGACCAGAGCGCTCTCGGAGGACGCATGCGGGCAATTCAGCGGGCTATCGTCGGAGTCGGGCTTGCAGTCGTCGCCCTCGTCGCGATGGCGCTGCTCATCGGAGGGATACGGTCGATCGGACCGGACCAGTCGAGCCGTCCCGCGCACCAGGCGACCGGCCTGCAGACCCGGCTCGCCGATGGCCCAACCGGTCCGCCCGAGCCGGTCGACGCCGCCGAGGACACCTCGGTCGGCACGCTGCCCCCTCCCCCCGACGCCTCGCTCGCCACCCGGCTCGCCTCCCGCGACCTGCTCGCGCCGCCCGACTCGGCGCCGAACGCGAAGCAGCCCACCGAGGCCAGCACGCTGAGCGCCCGGAAGACGCGCGGCCGCGAGAAGTCGGGCGAGACCCCAGGTCAGGTCCCGGCCATGCCCGGGCAGGACTTCACCGCGACCCAGGACGGCTGGGACTGGAGTCAGTGGGCCGACGCGGACGGCTGGTACGGCGACCGCGACAGCGACGACGACTGCCGACGTGAGCACCACGACGAGTACCGCTACGACCGCCGTGACGACTGCGACGATGAGGACCGGCGCGACTGAGCCCGCCTAGAGCACGCTCTCGACGGCCGCACGCACCTCCGGGCTGGGCTCGATGGCCTTGCCGGACTCCAGGTCGTAGAAGACCAGCGTGACCTGCCCGCGGGCGAGCCTGAGATCTCCGTCGGCGATCTCGGACTCGATCGTCATCGACTTGGTGCCCAGCCGGGAGACGTAGCTCCACACGTCGTACGGCTCCGAGCGAGCCAGGACCGGTGCGTGGTAGGTGACGTCGGTCTGCGCGACCACGACGGACGGCCAGCCTTCGATGCCATTGTGCGACCTGAGCCGCATCATCAGCGCCAGTCGCGACTCCTGGAAGTACTCGAAGTACTTCACGTTGTTCACGTGTCCGTAGGCGTCGACGTCGGAGAAGCGGACGAAGAGCGGGAAACGCCCGTCCTCGAGCCGCTTCGGCTCGCCCAGGGCGAGCGGCTTCGGCGACCATCCCTCGGGATGGGTCTCGAGGTACGGCTGGAGGTTGGCCTTCTCCTCGGGCTTGAGCCGGCGCGGCGACTCGGTGGCGAAGACGTACGGCGCCAGGACCGTGCTCGCCCGCACGAAGACCTTGCGGGTGCCGTCGGGCTGGTCCCGGAAGATCTCGTAGGCCATCGTGAAGCTGGCCGCCCGGATGTCGGTCACCCACGACTCGACGTAGACCGGCGTGAAGTCGAAGAGCAGCGGGGCGACGTACGTGACCTGGTGGCTGGCCACCACGACACCCTCGGCCAGGCCCTGGGTCTGCGGGCTCCGGGCGTGCGTGCGCAGCATGTCCACGCGCGCCTCTTGGAGGTAGTCGACGTAGACGACGTTGTTGACGTGGCCGAGCATGTCGAGGTCGGCCCAACGCATGGGGCATTCGTAGAGATGGCGCACGTGGCCGATCCTTCCAGATCATCTTGGGCACTGGGCCTGGCGACCAGACGCCGTCCGGGCGAGTATGGTGTCGACCACAGTTCAACCTACTCATCAGTAACCGGGAGTCTTCATGCCTGAGGCAGTCATCGTCGCCGCCGCCCGCACCCCGATCGGGCGAGCCAACAAGGGATCTCTGAAGGACTTCCGTCCCGACGACCTCGCGGCGCTCATCACCAAGGAAGCCGTCGGTAAGGTCGAGGGTCTCGACCCCAACGACATCGACGACCTGCTGCTCGGCTGTGGTCTGCCGGGCGGCGAGTCGGGCAACAACATGGGCCGCGTGGTCTCCGTGCTGAACGGCTGGGACAAGGTGCCCGGCGCGACCATCACCCGCTACTGCTCCTCCTCGGTGCAGACCTCGCGGATGGCGCTGCACGCGATCAAGGCCGGCGAGGCCGACATCATCGTCTCCGCCGGTGTCGAGACGGTGTCCCGCTTCTTCAAGGGCACCTCCGACCACCTGCCCGACACCGTCAACCACCTCTTCGACGACGCCCAGTCGCGGACCACCGCGACCGCCGCGTCCAACGAGAAGTGGCACGACCCTCGCCAGGACGGCCTGCTGCCGGACGTCTACATCGCGATGGGCCACACCGCTGAGAACCTCGCCACCTCGCGCGGCATCTCGCGCCAGGAGATGGACGAGTTCGGCGTACGCTCGCAGAACCTCGCCGAGAAGGCCATCGCCGACGGCTTCTGGGCCCGCGAGATCACCCCGGTCACCACCCCCGACGGCACCGTCGTCTCGGCTGACGACGGCCCCCGCGCGGGCGTGACCCTGGAGGCCATCTCCGGCCTCAAGCCGGTCTTCCGCGAGGACGGCACCGTCACCGCCGGCAACTGCTGTGCCCTCAACGACGGTGCCGCCGCCGTCGTGGTCATGTCCGACACCAAGGCCGCCGAGCTCGGCGTCACCCCGCTGGCCCGGATCGTGTCCACCGGCGTCTCCGGCCTCTCCCCCGAGATCATGGGCCTCGGCCCGGTCGAGGCGACCCGGAACGCGCTGAAGTACGCCGGCATGTCGATCGGCGACATCGACCTGGTCGAGATCAACGAGGCGTTCGCGGCCCAGGTGATCCCGTCCTACCAGGACCTCGGCATCGACATCGACCGCCTCAACATCAACGGCGGCGCCATCGCCGTCGGTCACCCCTTCGGCATGACCGGCGCGCGCCTGCAGAACACCATGCTCAACAGCCTCGACTGGCACGACAAGACCACCGGTCTGATCACCATGTGCGTCGGCGGTGGCCAGGGCATGGCAATGATCCTCGAGCGCATCTGACACAACTCCCGCCGAGTCGGCCGCGTAATCGCGGTAGCCACCGGCAAAAAGAAGCCCGCCCCCAAAAGGCGGGCTTCCTTTTTGAAGATCGCTCGAAACTCGCAATCAGGAATT
>NZ_JBEXJF010000042.1:0-46176 GCF_040608935.1 Nocardioides sp. NPDC004968 | reverse complement strand
GCAACCGCGAGCTGATCGGACAGGCGCTGGCCAATCTCATCGACAACGCGCTGAAATATGGCGGCCCCGAACAGGGTGGCGTGGTTTTGAGTCAGAACGAGCCGACTCGACGTTGTCGTCTTACGGCAGCTGGAAGACGAAGTGGCAGAGCAGGTAGATCAGGGCTGCGGCGGTGCCGGCTGCCGGGAAGGTGAAGATCCAGGCGGCGACGATGGACTTCGCGACGCCCCAGCGGACCGCGGAGAACCGCTTGGTCGCGCCGACACCCATGATCGACGAGGTGATCGTGTGGGTGGTCGAGATCGGAGCCTCCCAGACGTACGCCGTGGTGTAGAGCACCGAGGCGGCGACCGACTCGGCGGCGAAGCCGCGCGAGGGATCCAGGTGGATGATGCGACGGCCGAGGGTGCGCATGATGCGCCAGCCGCCGGACATGGTGCCGAGGGAGATCGCGGTCGCGGCCGCGGCGATCACCCAGAACGGCAGGTCGTCATCGGCCGAGAGGAAGCCACCGGTGACCAGGGCCAGGAAGATGACACCCATCGTCTTCTGGGCGTCCTGCAGGCCGTGACCGAGGGCCATCGCGGCGGCCGAGATCGTCTGGGCGATCCGGAAGCCCTTCTGTGCCTTGTGCTGGTTGGCGCGGCGGAAGATCCACATGATCGCGAGCATCACGCCGAACCCGAGTCCGAAGGCGACCACGGGCGAGATGAACATCGGGATGACGACCTTCTCCAGCACCGTCATCCAGTTGACGAACGCGCCGGCGGCGATCGCCGAACCGGCCAGACCACCGATGAGCGCGTGCGACGAGGACGAGGGAAGACCGAAGTACCAGGTGATCAGGTTCCAGGCGATCGCGCCGAGCAGGCCGGCCATCACCACGGTCAGACCATGTGCCCCTGATGGTGGCGTGATCGTGTCGGAGACGGTGTGGGCGACCTTCTGGCCCAGGAACGCGCCGACGAAGTTCATCACCGCCGCGAGTAGGAGGGCGATGCGCGGCGTGAGCGCGCGCGTGGAGACGGAGGTCGCGATGGCGTTGGCGGCGTCGTGGAAGCCGTTGGTGTAGTCGAAGACGAGGGCGACGACGACCACCGCGATGACGATGGCAAGTTCCACGGTGTCAGGATTCCTTGACGGCGATCTGCTCGACGGTGTTCGCGACCTTCTCGAAGCCGTCGATCGCGTCCTCGAGGGACTCGACGATGTCCTTCAGCTTGAGGACCTCCATCGCGTCGTACTCACCGGAGAAGAGCTTGGCAAGGATGCGACGGTGGTTCTTGTCGCCCTGGTTCTCGAGACGGTTGATCTCGATCCAGTACTCGGAGAGCTCCTTCATCGAGCGCAGCTTCGGCATCGCCGCCGCGGTCAGCTCGGCGCAGCGCTGGAGCACGGTGACCTGGTCGGAGAGTTCCGGGGGCAGGATGTTGACGCCGTAGACGAAGATCTGGTCGACGACCTCGTCCATCGAGTCCATCACGTCGTCGAGACCGGAGCCGAGGGCGTAGATGTCCTCGCGGTCGAACGGCGTGACGAAGGTCGAGTTGACCTTCTTGACGATCTCGTGGGTCGTCTCGTCAGCGGCGTGCTCCGCGTCGCGCATCCGTCGCGCGACGTCTTCGCGATCGGCTGTGTCGCTGAGCATCTCGGCGAGCAGCGAGACACCGCCGACGAGGTGGTTGGCGGACTCGGTGAACATGTCGTAGAACGACGTGTCGACCGGGCGGAATCGGAAACGCACGGGGGGCTCCTGGCTGGATGAGGCAGACCTGCGGGCTCATGTTAGGCGAGTCCGCTTGACACGACGAAAGCCAGGGCCGTGTTCAGCCCGCCGCGGCGCGCCTGCGCTGGCGCTGTCGTGTGATCAACATCGCTTGGAGATGGTTGGGAGCGTGATTGCGGGTCCAGGTGCCGTCGGGCCCGAGGAGCCAGGCATCCGTGGTTGGTTCGAATGCCAGGTCGAACAGTGCGCCGACCTCGGCCACGAGCTCCGGGGTGGGGAGACGTACGAGGGCCTCGACCCGTCGGTCGAGGTTGCGGTGCATCATGTCGGCCGAGCCGATCCAGGCGCTCGGTCCGTCCCCGTCGTCGGCGTTGCCGTTCTCGAACCAGAAGATCCGCGAGTGCTCCAGGAACCGGCCCAGGATCGAGCGCACCTCGATGGTCTCGCTGAGCCCCTCCACGCCCGGACGGAGCGCGCAGATGCCGCGTACCAGCAGCTGCACGGGCACGCCCGCCTGGGAGGCCAGGTAGAGCGCGTCGATGATGGCCTCGTCGACCACCGAGTTGGCCTTGAGTCGGATCCTCGCCGGCCGCCCCGCCAGATGGTGGGCGATCTCGGCGTGGATCTGCTCGATCAGGCCGTTGCGTACGTTTCCGGGGGCGACCAGAAGCTGCTCGTACGTCGCCTCCCGGCTCCAGCCGGACAGGTTGTTGAACAGGTGGGCGACGTCCTCGCCGATCCCCTCGTTGGTGGTGATCAGCCCCATGTCCTCGTAGAGCCTGGAGGTCTTCGGGTTGTAGTTGCCGGTGCCGATGTGGGTGTAGCGACGGATGCTGCCGTCGGGCTCCTCGCGGACCACCATCGCCAGCTTGCAGTGGGTCTTCAGGCCCACCAGGCCGTAGACCACGTGGCAGCCGGCCTGCTCGAGCTTGCGCGCCCAGCGGATGTTGGCCACCTCGTCGAAGCGCGCCTTGATCTCGACCAGCACCAGCACCTGCTTGCCGGCCTCGGCGGCGTCGATCAGGGCATCGATGATGGGCGAGTCGCCGGAGGTCCGGTAGAGGGTCTGCTTGATCGCCAGTACTCGCGGGTCGGCCGCGGCCTGCTCGATGAAGCGCTGCACGCTGGTCGCGAACGAGTCGTAGGGATGCTGGAGGAGTACGTCACCACGGCGGGCCGCCTTGAAGACGTCGACCGGCGCGGCGCTCTCGACCGGTGCGAGCGCCGGGTGGGTGCTCGGTACGAAGGCCGGATACTTCAGCTGCTCGCGGTCGATGTCGGCGATGCCGTGCAGCCCGCGCAGATCCAGCGGTCCGGGGAGCCGGAAGACCTCCTTGTCGGAGATGCCGAGCTCGGAGACCAGCAGGTCGAGCGTCGAGTCGGTCATCGACTCCTGCACCTCGAGGCGTACGGGAGGGCCGAAGCGCCGCCTGAGCAGCTCCTTCTCCAGCGCGGTGAGGAGATTCTCGGTGTCGTCCTCCTCGACCTCGAGATCCTCGTTGCGGGTGACTCGGAAGGTGTGCACCTCGAGGATCTCCATGCCTGGGAAGAGCTTGTGCAGCCGCTCCCGCATGACCTCCTCGAGCGGCACGAAGCGGTCGTTGCCCAACGGCACGAAGCGGCTGAAGATCGGCGGGACCTTCACCCGGGCGAAGTGCTTCTTCTTGGTCTTCGGGTCCCTCAGCCGGACGGCGAGGTTGAGCGAGAGGCCGGAGATGTAGGGGAACGGGTGGGCCGGGTCCACCGCGAGCGGCGTCAGCACCGGGTAGACCCGCTCCTTGAACAGCTTCTTGCAGGCCTTGACCTCCTCGGGGGTGAGGTCCTCCCAGTGCAGCAGCTGGATGCCCTCCTCGAGCAGCGCCGGCTTGATCTTGCCGCGGAACACCTCGGCATGCCGCTCGGAGAGCTCCCGGGTCGTACGCCAGATCACCTCGAGGACCTCACGCGGCATCAGCCCGGAAGCGGCCTTGACCGCCACCCCCGCCGCGATCCGCCGCTTCAGGCCGGCCACCCGGACCATGAAGAACTCGTCCAGGTTGGAGGTGAAGATCGCCAGGAAACGTACGCGCTCCAGCAGTGGCAGCGTCTCGTCCTCCGCCAGCTCCAGGACCCGCTCGTTGAACCGCAGCCAGGACAGCTCCCGGTCGAGGAACCGGTCGTCGTACTTCTCGACCTCGGCCAGCGCCTCGTGATCGGGGATGTATTCGGGCTCGACGTCGAACGGCTGGTCGGGAACCGCGGTCAGGCTCACGGTGTCCTCGGCCGAGCGGGTGGGGGCCTGCGGGTCGAGACTCATGGGGTCAGTCTTTCATCCGAACTCATGGCTGATTCCGAGAATCCACCGTACGTTCGGTGAACTACCTGTAACACGATGTCCCTACTAGCGGGTAGTTTAGGCGCATGTCGATTCTCGCTCGCGTCTCGTCCCTGGTCGATCCGTTGCTGATGCCGGCGAAGCGGACCGCGTTCACGACGGCGTTGAACCTGCCTGCTCCGGTGCAGCGACGGCTCGTGGGGAAGCCGGTGACCTACGACGGGCAGACGCTCGCCGTGGACACGCAGATCATGCTCGCGCTGATGAAGGTGTCGGGGGAGCCGGACCCGTCGACGCTGCCGATCCCGAAGGGGCGGGTGGCGCTGCTGCGGCAGTCGCAGCTCGGGGGCGGCCGTCAGGAGATCGGGTCGGTGCGGGAGCTCTGGGCCGCGGGGCTGAAGGCGCGGCTCTACGTCCCGGAGGGTGCCTCGGGCAACGCGCCGCTGCTGGTCTTCCTGCACGGCGGCGGCTTCATCTTCGGTGACCTCGACAGCCACGACGCTCCCTGCCGGCTGCTGGCCAGCGAATCGGGCGTCAAGGTGCTCTCGATCGACTACCGGCTGGCGCCCGAGTCACCGTTCCCGGCGGCGTACGACGACTCCGTCGCGGCGTTCCGGTGGGCGGTCGAGCACGCGGCCGAGCTCGGTGCGGACCCGGCCCGGATCGGTGTCGGCGGTGACTCCGCCGGCGGCAACCTGGCAGCGGGGGTCGCGCTCGCCGTCGGTGAGGACTGCGCGTTCCAGCTGCTCATCTACCCGGTGACGCAGTCGGAGGCGAACACCCGCAGCCGCGAGGATCTCAGCGAGGGCTTCTACCTGACCGCCGACTTCATCGCGGCGGCCACCGACAACTACCTGCCCGAGGGCGTCGATCGCCGCGACCCGCGCCACGCCCCGCTGTACGCGGAGATCCCGGCGACCGGGATCGCCCCGGCGTACGTCGCGACCGCGGGTTTCGACCCGCTGCGCGATGAGGGCGAGGCGTACGCCGCCAAGCTCGACGAGGCCGGGGTCAAGGTCGTGCACCGACGCTTCGCCGACCAGATCCATGGGTTCCTGAACGTGGTCGGCGCCGGGCGTACGTCACGAGCCGCTGTGCTCGAGATCGCGCAGGTCCTGCGCGACAACCTCTGACTTCTCAGGTGTTTCCTGCACTTCTCAGGTGTTGCAACGCCTGAGAAGTGCAGGGATACCCGGTTAACCGGGTATCCCAACAAGCCCGTTCAGCCAGCCATGTCGGGGCGCCAGCGGAGAACTTCGCGCTGGAACGCCTCGGGGTCGACCATCGACTTGTCGACCTGGACCGCACCGGCCTCGTCGGTGTTGAACTCGACGACCCACTCGTCGGCGGCCGGCTCACCCTTGATGGTGATGTCGGTGTGGGTGTCGTAGAGGTCGTAGGTGTGGGTCTGCTCGTCCTTGCGTACGTCGAGCACACCCTCCTCGGTGACCGTGACGGTGCTCTCGGTCATGAGCGAGCCGTCCTCGGGCCTGAAGGTGCGGACGGTGAGCCTCTTGGTGCCGACCGGCTCGCCCTCCACGTCTTCGGCAGAAATGGCCGCCTCGGGTGCGGCGCTGCCGGCGCCGGGGATCTTGGCGCCGGGGAACTTGCCGGACTCGGCGAGCTTGACCGCCGCCAGCCAGCCGCTCGAGCGCTGGGGGAGGGAGTCGCTCGGGGTGTCGGGCAGGTCCGCCGGCTGCGCGGGCGAGCCCTCCGACTTGTTGGCCTGCTTCTTGCCGGTCGGCCGCTCGGGCAGCGTCACGGGCGCGGTCGGAGGCCCGGCCGTCGGTGCCGCCGGTGAGTCGACCGGTGCGGGCGCGGTGGCCTTCACGGGCTCGACCGGCTCGAGGGGCTCGACCACGAGCGGCTCGTCAGGAGCGTCCGGGATGGGGAACTGCGCCTCGGGCGGCGACGGCGTCGCGGCGAGGGTGAGCTCGAGGGCCTGCATCGCACGCTTGTTGGTGCTGCCGCCCTTGACCGCGAGCATGACGGCCTCGCGCAGGTCGGCGAGCTGCTTGGCGAGCTGGGCGCTACGGCGCTCGGCGATCTGCCGGTCCACGATGGCCTGCTCGACCAGCTGGGTGTTGTGCAGGATCGAGGCCTCGACGGCCTGACGGTCGATCGCCTTCTGGCCGGCGACCTCCTCGGCCTCGGCCCGAAGGCGTACGGCGTCGGCGGCCTGCTGCTGGACGTCGGCGAGACGATTCATCATCTCCGTCATCCGGCGCTCGGCCTCTTCGCGCTCGCTGGCCTGTCCGGTGATGAGCTCGGTCATCGACTCGTGGGCGGTACGCAGCGCGGACTCCGCCGCGCGACGACCCTCGTTGGCCTCGGTCGCGGCACGCTCGGCAGCGCGGCGGCCCTCCAGGGCCTGCACCGCGAGGTCGGCGTGCTCGGAGGCGCGCTGGTCGGCCGCCATCCGGGCGAGGTTGGCGGACTCGGCCGCCTGCTCGGCCTGGGAGGCGAGCTCGGTGAGCTGCCGGTAGCGCTCCTCGTTCTCGTTGGCCTCGTGAGCGGCGGCAGCGGCGAACTCGGCGTACTGCTTCGCGCTCTTCTCGGCCTCGAGACGGGCGTCGTTGGCGGCGTCGGCGGCCTTGAAGGCGCGCAACGCGGCCTCCTCCGCCTCGGTGCGCGCGGCAAGCGCCTCGGCTGCCACGGCGTACTGGTCGGCTGCGGTGGCCTCGGCCGCGGCCCGGGTCATCGCGTGGTCCTCGGCGTTGGCGTCGGCGGACTTGCGCTCTTCGAAGGCCTCCTTCGCCGCTTCCTCGGCCTCGGCGCGGGCGGTCGCGGCCGCCTCGGCAGCGGCATAGGCGGCCTCGGCCGCGGCCTCGGCCTCCTTGCGGGCCTGCTCGGCCTGCTCGGCCTGGGTCGCCATCGCGACCGCGGACTCCTCGGCCGTGATGCGCGCAGCGGCGGCCTTCTCAGCCTCGGTCGCCCGGTCGTTGGCGGCCTGCTCGGCGGCCTGGCGCGCGGTGAACGCGGCGAGCGCCTCGTCGGCCCGGCCGGCGGCGGCCGCGTCGGCCTCCTCGCGCATCCGCGCGAGCTCCTCGGATCGGGTGTCGGCCGCGGCGCGAGCGGTGTAGGCGGCCTCGGCGGCGGCCTCCGCCTCACTGCGTGCCTCGTAGGCGGCGCGGGCCTCGTCCGCGGCCTTGCGGGCGGCCTTCTCGGCTGCCGCCAGCGCGTCGCGAAGCTCGTCCATCTCCTCGAGGCGGTCCTCGGCGGCTGCCTCCGCGACGCTGCGCGCGGCGTAGGCGGACTGGGCGAGCTCGGCGTGCTCGGCTGCCTTGGTGTGTGCCTCAGCGGCGGATGCGGCCGCGGCGGCGGCCTCCTCGGCGTTGGCGCGGGCGGACTCCTCGGCCTCGGTGCGCGCGGTGGCCTGCTCCTCGGCGACACGGGCCGCCTCGAGAAGGCGGCGCTCGGCCGCCTCCAGCTCCTTGCCCCTCGCGAGCGCGGCCTCCTCGGCCTCGGCGCGCTCCTTGGCACGGGTGTCGGCGAGCTTCTCGGCCTCGACCCGGGCGCGGGCGTACTCCTCGGCTGCCTTCTCCGCGACCTCACGCGCCTGGTGGGCGTCGGCGGCCAGCTCGGCGTGGAGCTTGGCGGTCTCGTCGGCCTTCCCACGGGCGGTGGCATGCTCGGCGGCAGCTTCCTCGGCAACCAGCCGCTCGGCCGCCTGCTCGGCGGCCGCCTGCTCGGCTGAGATGCGAAGTGACTCGGCTGCGGCAGCGGCGCGGGCCAACTCCGCAGCGCGCGCCGTCAGGTCCTCGTCGTCACCCGGCTGGGCGGCCGAATCCCGGCTCCACCACTTGCCACTGGGGGTCTGCGTGCTCACGAGGGTGAATGCTAACGGCGAAGTAGGCGGTGTGTGGAGTCTCCGAGAGGATTAACACGCCTGCTACCTGGAACTACATTGGTGTAGTTCTGGTAGGGAGTCGTCAGTAGACGAGCGCCTGCACGCCCTCGCGCAGGATCTCCTCGGCGAACACGACCGCGCCCTTGATGGTGACGCCCTCGATGAGGTCGTCCTCGGACAGGTCGCGACGCGAGGCGCACTGGCTGCACACGGTCACCTGGCCGGCCTCGATGACCAGCCCGATCAGCTCCTGCAGCGGAGCCGAATTCTCGAGCGTGAACTCCTCCGCCTTCCCGGGAACCGCGAACCAGGTCGCCTCACCGGTGAGCCACAGCGACACCTTCGCGCCGGCGGTCGCGGCCGCCGAGGCGACCGTGAAGGCCTGGTTCGTACGCTCGGGCGCCTCGGCACCCACGGTCACCTTCACCACGAGTTCTTGCATGCCGAGCACACTAGCGCCTGCGTTTCGGGTCGTAGCCGACGTACGGCCTAAACTCGGCGTGTGGCTTTCGAACTTCCGGAGAACCTTCACCCCGATGCCGGTCCCTGTGCGTGGATGCTCGGCACCTGGCAGGGCAACGGACACGGTGACTATCCGACGATCGACAAGTTCGAGTTCGGGCAGGAGCTGATCTTCACCCACGACGGGCGACCGTTCTTCCACTACTTCGCGCGCTCGTGGATCATCGACCCCGAGACCGGCGAGAAGGTGCGCGACGCGGCGCTGGAGACCGGCTTCGTGCGCTTCCGCCCCGAGGGCGAGGTCGAGTGGGTGATGACGCACAACACCGGCATCGTCGAGGTCTGGTACGGCAAGGCCGAGGGCGGCAAGCTCGACCTGACCACCGACGCGGTCGCCCGCACGGAGACCGCGAAGGAGTACACCGCCGGCAAGCGCCTCTACGGCAACGTCGAGGGCGACCTTCTCTACGCCTTCGACATGGCCGCGATGGGTCAGGCACTGCAGCCGCACCTGTGGGCGCGGCTCAAGCGAGTCAACAAGTAGTCGCGATGACCGAGGCCGCTGAGGACTGGCGCGAGGCCCTTCGGGCGAAGGGCTATCGACTCACGCCCCAGCGCGAGCTGGTCCTCGGTGCCATCGAGCGGCTGCGGCACGCCACCCCCGAGGAGGTGCTCGCGGTCGTACGCGAGTCGTCCTCGGCGATCAACCTATCCACCGTCTACCGCAACCTCGAGGTGCTCGAGGAGCTGGGACTGGTGCGCCACGCCCACCTGGGCGAGCGGGCCTCGACCTACCACTCGGTCTCCGGCCGGCCACATTTTCATGCGGTTTGCAGGAAGTGTCAGAAGGTCACCAGTGTTGACCCCTCAGTGGCCGACGGAATCAGCGAGCGGCTGCGTGAGGAGTACGCCTTCGAGGTAGATGTCGCTCATCTGACCGTCTTCGGGGCGTGCGTCGACTGTTCTTCCGAGGAGCCATGATGACTGCCAGCCCGCTTCTGTCCCTGCCCGGTGCCGTCGCCGGCGATGGTGCCGACGCACCCGTCGCCGCGCACTACGGATCGTTCAACCTGGAGCAGCGGACGTTGGCCTCCGGCGAGGGATTCGTCGACCTCTCCCACCGAGACGTCCTACGGATCGCCGGTCCCGACCGGCTGACCTGGCTGCACTCGCTGACCTCGCAGGCCTTCGAGGGACTGGTGCCCGGGGTCTGGACCTCGGCCCTGATCCTGTCGCCGCAGGGACATGTCGAGCACTTCTTCTCCGGCGTCGACGACGGCTCCTCCTTCCTGGCGTGGACCGAGCCCGGTGCCGGCGAGGCTCTGGTCGCCTACCTGGAGCGGATGAAGTTCTGGTCGGACGTGACCGTGACGGCTGAGCCGTCACAGGCCTCCGTCTGGCGTCCCTCGCAGGGCTACTCTTTCGTCCCGCGCGAGTCCTTGGAGACGTACGCCGCTGCCGCGGGCCCCGCCTGCGGGTTCTGGGCGTTCGAGGCTCTCCGGATCGAGCGCGGTGAGCCGCGGTTCGGCGTGGACACCGATGCGCGCACGATCCCCAACGAGGTCGGCTGGGTGCCGGGTTCGGAAGAGACCGTCGGCCCGGAGTACGCGGTCCATCTCGACAAGGGCTGCTACCGCGGACAGGAGACGGTCGCCCGCGTCCATACGCTCGGCCGCCCGCCGCGGCGCCTGGTACTGCTCCACCTCGACGGTTCCGAGAACCGGCTGCCCGCTGCTGGGTCGGAGCTGGTCTTCGGTGAGAAGACGGTCGGTTTCGTCGGCTCGTCCGCTCGTCACCACGAGCTCGGTCCGATCGCGTTGGGGCTGGTCAAGCGCAACGTACCTGTGGACGCGCAGCTCGTCGTCGACGGGATGCCGGTCGCCCAGGAGATCCTCGTCGACCCCGAGATCGGCCTCCACATCCGCCCCCTGCGCTGATCAGCGCCGACCGGCAGCCACGGTGTCGAGGGCGAGAGTGGCGAGGGAGTCGCCGGGGATGCCGGGGTAGCCGTGGCTGAGCTTGCGCCACTCGGCGGGGATGGCGGTGGCGCCCCAGCGGGCACCGAGGAGGCCGCCGGCGATGGCCGCGACGGTGTCGGTGTCGTTGCCGATCCGGATGGCGGTGTTGAGCGCGTCGACGTAGTGGCTCGCGGGGTCGGTCTCGGGCACCGCGGTCTGGGCGATGGAGGACCAGGCGGCCTGCAGCGCGGTGACGACCCAGCCGTTGGGGTTGAAGGTCGCGGGCGGCGCGGTCTCGGCCTCGTCGAGCTTCTCGGTCCAGAAGGTGGCCTCGGCGGGGGAGAGGTGGGAGAGGCCGGAGCGTACGTCGAGCTCGCCGTGCATCACCGCGTGCTCGATCGCCAGGGACCACAGGACGCAACCGGACCGGGCGTGCTCGTCCCAGTGGGTCATGGCGCTCACCGCGGCGGCTGCCTCGGCGACGGCCGGGCGGTCGCCGAGATAGCGGAGCGGGACCGGAGCGGTACGCATCAGGGAGCCGTTGCCTCCGGTGTGGCCGGTCGTCTCGTGCAGCTCCTCCGAGACCTGTTGCAGCTGTGCGGCGGTCGGTGCGGGGCCGGCGTTGTTGAGCACCCGGGCGGTCTGGTTGCCGATGTCCTTCGGGTCCGACTCCGCCCACGTCCGGAAGTTGCGGGCGACCGCAGTCAGCCCCTCCTGGGTACGCAGGTCGAGACCGCCCGCGGCGACGTCGAGGATGCACCACGCCATCGTCGTGTCGTCGGTCCACTCCCCGGGCGCGAACGGGCCGAGCCCGCCGCCGAGCATCTGCGCGCTCTCGTCCGCGCCGAGCCGAGCCGAGTCGAACTCGTAGTGAGCCCCGAGCGCATCCGCCACGGCGGTTCCGACGATGGCCCCGACGGCCCGGTCACTCTGAGATTCGGTCAGCTTCACGCGACCAGAGACTAGTGGCGCGTGTACTGCACGTGCGTGTCCGCCGCGGCACGGGTGAAACCGAGGCCTTCGTAGAGGCGTACGGCGGGGGTGTTGTCGCCCTCGACATAGAGATGGATCCGCTCGACGCCGACAGCAGCCAGGTGGTTCAGCCCGAGGAGGGTGACCAGCTTGCCGAGGCCGCGGCCCTGCGCGGCGGGATCGACACCGACGACGTAGACCTCGCCCTCGGTCTCGCTGTGGCGCTTGGTCCAGTGGAACGCCAGGAGCTTCTCGCCCTCCCACGCGGTGACCAGCCCCGACGGGTCGAACCACGACTCCGCCATCCGCTCCCGCAGACCGGCCTCGTCCAGCGATCCCTGCTCGGGGTGGTGCGCGAAGGCGGCGGCGTTGACCCGAAGCAGCTCGGCCTCGTCGCCGGGCTCGAAGCCGCGTACGACGATGCCGTCGGGAGTCTCCGGAGCCGGCGGCAGACCGGCGACAGGGCGACGCATGACCCACAGCTCACGGGTGCGCTCCCAACCTTGTGTGGCGGCCAGCCGGGCAGCCGCCGGGTTGTCGCCGTGCGACCACGCCGTCGTCCCGGCCGAAAGCGATGGCGCCCGGAGCAGCAGCTGACGCCCCAGACCCACTCCACGATGCTGGGTCAACACCACTAGCGACAGCTCGGTGCCGATCAAAAGCCCGAAGCCGCGTACGTCACCCCAGATCGTGGCGTCCTCCGGACGGTTGCGCAGCGTCAGGAGGGTCGCCTCGTCGAGCGGCGCCACGCCGTCGTACGCCTCGGTCGCCTTCGCGATGGCCAGGACCTGATCGACGGTGAGTGCCATAGGAGCAGCCTAGGCGTCGGCCCCCAGGCGAGGAGACGGGGTCAGCCGGGCGCCGTCGGCGGCGGCCTCGTTGTTCTTCGACGGCAGCACGAAGCGGTAGCCGACGTTGCGGACGGTGCCGATGAGGGTCTCGTTCTCCGGGCCGAGCTTGGCGCGCAGGCGACGTACGTGGACGTCGACGGTGCGGGTGCCGCCGAAGTAGTCGTAGCCCCACACCTCCTGCAGCAGCTGCTGGCGGGAGAAGACGCGGCCCGGGTGCTGGGCGAGGAACTTCAGGAGCTCGAACTCCTTGAAGGTCAGGTCGAGCGGGCGGCCGCCGATCTTGGCGGTGTAGGTGGCGTCGTCGACGACGACCTCGCCGGAGCGGATGACGTGGGCCTCGGGGTCGGAGGCCTCGCGGGCCGCCGAGATCCGGCCGATCGCGAGCTTGATCCGGGCCTCGAGCTCGGCCGGGCCGCAGGTGTGCAGCACAACGTCGTCCATGCCCCAGTCGTGGGCGACGACGGCGAGGCCGCCCTCGGTGGCGATCAGCAGAACGGGGATGTCGGTGCCGGTCGTGCGGATCAGACGACACAGGTCACGGGCCTGGGCGAGGTCCTGCCGGCCGTCTACGAGCAGCAGGTCGGAGTCGGGCGCCTCGAGAAGCGCGCTACCTTCAGCAGGAAGGATCTTCACCTGATGGCCGAGGAGCGAGAGCCCGGGCAGGACATCTGTCGAAGGCTGGAGCGAACTGGTCAACAACAGAAGCGAGCTCATGGGGGGTGCCTCTCGGTCAGAGAAAGAGGAGCACCGAAACGCAACATTGAGCCTCGGTGAGGTGATCGTTGCACCATATTAACGAAACCTCACGGTGACATAGGAAGGATGTCCACGAGAAAGTGACGAATGTTATAGAGGTCCGCTACTGGGCCGCGGCCAAGTCAGCGGCCGGGACTCCGTCCGACCGGTTCGAGGTCGACGGCCCGTTGACGCTGGCAGAAGTCGTACGCCGCGCCGCGGAGCTGCACGCCGACACCCGCCTCCCCGAGGTCCTGAAGGTCTGCTCGGCACTCATCGGCGACCGTCCGGTCGGATCCCAGGATCCGAGTGCGGTCGAGGTCGAGCCGGGCGCGACCGTCGAGTTCCTCCCACCCTTCGCCGGCGGCTCGGAATGAGGTCGGCGGAAATAATCCACCGCGGACCGGGGTTGTGCCCCTCGTGAGCACCGGAGCCTGGATTGCCGTCGTCGCGATTGCCGCCGCCCTCGCCTTCGGCCTGTTCCGGATGCTCAGTGACGGCCGCTTCCGAGGCACGAAGGAGCTCCATGTGACTCACGAGGATCACCCACCCGAGCCGCACGCTTGGGACGCGGTCACCGACGCACTGGGTGAGACCGAGCTCGGTGCGCGCGCGACCCTCGTGCAGTTCTCCAGCGCCTTCTGCGCGCCGTGCCGGGCGACCCGGCGGATCCTGGGCGAGGTCGCCGAGATCGTCCCGGGCGTGGTGCACGTCGAGATCGACGCCGAGCACCACCTCGATCTGGTGCGCCGGCTCGACATCATGCGTACGCCGACGACCCTGGTGATCGACGGCGCCGGCAACGAGATCGCACGTGCCTCGGGTGCTCCGCGCAAGGAGCAGGTCCTGAGTGCGATTCCGACCGTCAATCTCGAATCCTGACACGCTCGTCCGAATGTCGAGACATTCGTTTCGTGGCCGTCGAGCATCGCGCTACTGTCATCGCATGTTCTCGACCATGCTGACCAAGCGCCGCGCAGTGGATCACTGCCGCGTGCGCTCGGCGCTGTGTCGTTCCTGCCGCTGATTCCCTGAGATTGTCGACCGAGTCGACCCTGGGGATCGCTTTCGCCTGTCAGGCTCGTCCTGACGACCTTTCCTCCACTCTCGCAGGAGCACACCTATGTCCGAGACCTCAGGCCAGACGGCGACACAGACCGGAATCGACCCTCGTGGCCCGCAGTTCGCTGCGGCGCTGACCGTTGTCGTACTCCTCCTGGCTCTGCTGCTCCCGCAGCCATGGGCTCTGGTGGTGACGGCCATCCAGACCGTGCTCTTCGCGATCGGGGCGGGTCTCGGCGTTCAGCGGACCCCACACGCCTGGCTCTTCAAGAAGTTCGTACGTCCCCGCCTCGGCGCCCCGGACGAGCTCGAGGACCCGGCACCGCCCCGGTTCGCCCAGGGCGTAGGCCTCGCCTTCGTGCTGGTCGCGCTCGTGGGCTTCCTGGTCGGCGCCACGCTCGTGGCGCAGATCGCCCTCGGCCTCGCGCTGGTCGCGGCCGTGCTCAATGCCGTCTTCAAGTTCTGCCTCGGCTGCGAGCTCTACCTGCTGATCAGGCGCTTGGGTGTCATCCCATCCGCCTGACCCCTGAACGCAAGAAACACCAACGAAAGGTACCTAGATGACCCGCGAGAACTCCCTCGTCTCCGCCCAGTGGGTGGAGGAGCACCTCGATGACCCGAAGGTGGTGCTGATCGAGGTCGACGAAGACACCACCGCCTACGACAAGGGCCACATCAAGGGCGCGATCAAGCTCGACTGGACCACCGACCTGCAGGACCAGGTGCGCCGCGACTTCGTCAGCAAGGACCAGTTCTCCGCACTGCTCTCCGAGCGTGGCGTCTCCAACGACGACACTGTGGTGCTCTATGGCGGCAACAACAACTGGTTTGCCGCCTACGCCTTCTGGTACTTCAAGCTCTACGGCCACCAGGACGTCAAGCTCCTCGATGGCGGCCGCAAGAAGTGGGAGCTCGACTCCCGCGAGCTGACCGACGAGACCGTCACCCGTGAGGCGGCCAGCTACACCGCCAAGGACCAGGACCTCTCGATCCGTGCCTTCCGCGACGAGACCGTCGAGGCCATCGGCGTCAAGAACCTGGTCGACGTCCGTAGCCCCGACGAGTACGCGGGCCGCCTGCTCGCCCCGGCCCACCTGCCGCAGGAGCAGGCTCAGCGTGCCGGCCACGTGCCGACCTCGATCAACGTGCCGTGGAGCAAGGCGGCCAACGACGACGGCACCTTCAGGTCCGACGACGAGCTGCGCGAGATCTACGGTGAGGCCGGCCTCGACGACGGCAAGGACACCATCGCCCTGTGCCGGATCGGTGAGCGTTCCTCGCACACCTGGTTCGTGCTCAAGGAGCTGCTCGGTCACCAGAACGTGAAGAACTACGACGGTTCGTGGACCGAGTACGGCTCGCTCGTCGGCGTGCCCGTGGCCCTCGGTGACGAGCCCGGGGAGGCCTGAGCATGTGCGGAGCAACTGAGGGCGGGCTCTCGCTCGCCGGCGTCGATGTCGCCAAGGAAGCAGTCATCCAGGGTCAGGTGACCCGCGGTGGCGAGCCGGTCCACGGTGCGTACGTGCGCCTGCTCGACCGCACCGGCGAGTTCACCGCCGAGGTGCCCACCTCGGCCACCGGTCACTTCCGGTTCTTCGCCGGCGACGGCGAGTGGACGCTGCGTACGCTCGCGCCGAAGGCGGAGCCCGTTGACAAGAAGGTCCACGCCGCGGTCGGCAACGTCGCCGAGGTGACGATCCCGATCGGCTGACGATCCCTGACGTGGGAGCCCCGGTGTCACTGGTTGACGCCGGGGCTCCCACGTCGTTTGCCATCATGCGGCGGAGATATTGCGGCGGATCGCTTGAATCGCGCTAGATTGTCCGGGTGACTGGACTGCTTGTGACCGTGGCCCCGACCGGCGCGGAGACCGCAAAGGAAGACTGCCCGCAGCTGCCGACGACGCTGGAGGAGCTGGTGGCGACGGCCGTCGAGTGCGAGGAGGCGGGGGCGCGGATGATCCACGTCCACATCCGCGATGACGACCATGCGCCGACGCTCGACATGGGGCGGCTGACCGACACGGTCGACGCGCTCCACGAGAAGACCGAGCTGATCGTGCAGCTCTCCACCGGAGGCTCGGTCCACGACCCGCTGGACAAGCGGCTGAAGGTGCTCGACGCCGGGCCGGACTCGTGCTCGCTGACGATGGGCACGACCAACTTCGGCGACGACGTCTTCTCCAACCCGTGGCCGTTCATCGCCGAGCTCTACCAGCTCACCCAGGAGCGTGGCGTGGTGCCGGAATTCGAGCTCTTCGACCTGGGACACGTCGCCGCGCTGCAGCGGCTGCTGGGGAAGTACGGGCTGCCCGCGGGTGGCAAGGTCCACGTCGACTTCGTAATGGGCGTGCCCGGTGGCATGCCCGGCACCTCGGCCGCTCTGGTCGCCGGCGTCGCCGCGCTGCCGGACGAGGTGACCTCGTGGTCGGCGACCGGCATCGGCCGCTCGACCCTCCCGGTCATGCTCACCTCGCTGGCCATGGGCGGGCACCTGCGGGTCGGGATGGAGGACGTACTCACCCTCGCCAAGGGGGTTCCGGTCGACGCCAATCGCCAGCTCGTCGAGCGCGCCGTCGAGGCCGCGGCCGTCGCCCAGCGCGAGCCGATGAGCACGGACGAGGCCTGGGCGCTACTCGGCCTCAAGCGCTAGGCACTCCTGACCGAGGCCCGCGCCGAGTCGCGGGTCAGGAGAGGTCGAGGTAGCCGGCCTCGCGCAGGCCGACGATGACATCCTCCAGAGCCTCGTCGATCGAGCGGCCGGTGGTGTCGACGCGTACGTCGGCGTCGGCCGGCTCCTCGTAGGGCGAGGAGATCCCGGTGAACTCGGGGATCTCGCCGGCCCTGGCCTTGGCGTAGAGGCCCTTGCGGTCGCGTCGCTCGCACTCCTCCAGCGGCGTGGCCACGTGCACCAGGAAGAAGGCGCCGCCGGCGTCGTCGACGTAGCCGCGTACGTCCTGGCGGGTCGAGTCGAACGGAGCGATGGGGGAGCAGACGGCGAGGCCGCCGTGGCGGGAGATCTCGGCGGCCACCCAGCCGATCCGGCGGATGTTGGTCTCCCGGTCCTCCTTGGAGAAGGTCAGCCCGGCCGACAGGTTGCGCCGCACGACGTCGCCGTCGAGCGAGGTGACCGTGCGCGCGCCCTGCTCGAGGATCCTGTCCATCAGGGCGCGGGCGAGGGTGGACTTGCCGGAGCCGGACAGGCCGGTGAAGAAGATGACCAGGCCCCGGTCCTCGGGCGCCGGCTGGTCCGAGGCGATGACCGCGGCGATCGCCTCGGTGTAGTCGGCCGACTCGGTCGAGGTGGCCGAGGCGAGCGCGTGGATCGGGTCACCCCCGGCGTACGCCTCCACGACGGCCACACCGAGGGCGTGGTCGGCCTCGGGGTCGTCGTGCGAAGCCAGCGGCACCGCGACCACGGCCGCGTCGGGGAGATCCTCCGCGGCCAGCAACGACGCGCGCAGCAGCGCGACGGGGGAGAGCGACGGCGTGCCGTACCCGACCAGAGCGAGCAGCAGCACCGGCCCGAGGGCCGCGATCTCCGCGATCTCGGCGGTGGTGAGGGCGTCGGTGACCGGGACGACCGTCCGCCCGGCGTACGCCTTCCGGGTCTGCTCCGGGGTGAGGTGGAGCCGTCGGAAGGGACCGTAGGCGGGGAAGGACAGGCCGGTCACGTCGCCCGCGGGCCAGGTGACCCGGGCCAGCGGCAGCCCCTCGGGGTCGACGATCTCGACCGCACCGTCCGCGGCCGCGCTCTCCGCAACCGAGGCCGGCAGGGCGAGCGTCAACGCCGACCCGGGGGCGTTCAGCGGACCCGGAAGGGCGCCGGAGACGATCAGCTCGATGTCATCGAGCTCGCGCGGCGTGGGAGAGAACTGCTGAGGCACTAGATCACCTGGTGAGGTCGATAGGAGATGGAGAACGGGCGGCGCATCCCGTTGCCGGAATGCGCCGCCCAGTCCTGATTGGCTCGGCTGATCAGTCGTTGATCATGCCCGCGCCGACGGTGACGCCGGTCGCCTCGTCGATGAGGATGAAGGAGCCGGTGGTGCGGTTCTTCGAGTAGGGGTCGCACAGCAGCGGCTTGGTGGTGCGCAGCTGAACGCGGCCGATCTCGTTGAGGCCGAGCTCCTTGGTCTCCAGGTCGCGGTGGAGGCTGTTGACGTCCAGGCGGTACTGGATGTCCTTGACCAACGCTCGCGCCGAGTTGGAGGTGTGCTTGATGGCCAGCTTCTGCCGCGGACGCAGCGGAGCGTTGGTCATCCAGCAGATCATCGCGTCGATGTCCTGGCTCGGCTCGGGGGCGTTCTTGACCCGCGAGATCATGTCGCCGCGGCTCACGTCGACGTCGTCCTCGAGCCGGACGGTCACCGACATCGGCGGGAACGCCTCGGGGATCTCCTTGTCGAACAGGTCGATCCCGGCGATCTTGCTGGTCATCCCGGAGGGAAGCACCATGACCTCGTCGCCCGGCTTGAGTACGCCACCGGCGACCTGGCCCGCGTAGCCGCGGTAGTCGTGGTGGTCGTCGGACTTCGGCCGGATGACGTACTGCACCGGAAGGCGTACGTCGACCAGGTCGCGGTCGGAGGCGACGTGGACGTGCTCGAGGTGATGGATCAGCGTCGGGCCGGAGTACCAGTCCATGCTGGTGGAGCGGGTCACCACGTTGTCGCCCTGGAGCGCCGAGATCGGGATGACCTCGAGGTCCGGGATGTTCAGCTTGGTCGCGAACGCGGTGAACTCGGCCGAGATCTTGTTGTAGACCTCCTGGGAGTAGTCCACGAGGTCCATCTTGTTGATGCACAGGACCAGGTGGGGCACTCGCAGCAGCGAGAGCAGCACCGCGTGACGGCGCGACTGCTCGGTCAGGCCGTGACGAGCGTCGACGAGCACCAGGCCGAGGTCGGCGGTGGAGGCACCGGTGACCATGTTGCGCGTGTACTGCACGTGGCCCGGGGTGTCGGCGATGATGAACTTGCGGTTGGGCGTCGCGAAGTAGCGGTAGGCCACGTCGATGGTGATGCCCTGCTCACGCTCGGACCGCAGTCCGTCGGTCAGCAGCGACAGGTCGACGTAGCCGTGGCCCTTGTCCTGCGAGGTCTTCTCGACCGACTCGAGTTGGTCGGTGAAGATCGACTTCGAGTCGAACAGCAGCCGCCCGATGAGGGTGGACTTGCCGTCGTCGACCGAACCGGCGGTGGCGAACCGCAGAAGGTCCATGGCCATCAGAAGTAACCTTCCTTCTTGCGGTCCTCCATGGCAGCCTCGGAGAACCGGTCGTCACCGCGGGTCGCGCCTCGCTCGGTGACCCGGGCGGCGGCGACCTCCTCGATGATCTCGGGGATCGTGGATGCGGTCGACTCGACGCAGCCGGTCAGCGTCATGTCGCCGCAGGTGCGGTAGCGGACCGTACGCTCGGTGACGACCTCACCCTCGCGCAGCGGGTTGAGCGGGGTCTCGGTCAGCAGCATGCCGTCGCGCTCGAAGACGCGACGCTGGTGGGCGAAGTAGACATCCGGGATCTCGATGCCCTCGCGGCCGATGTAGTCCCAGATGTCGAGCTCGGTCCAGTTGGAGATCGGGAAGATCCGCATGTGCTCGCCCTCGTGCAGGCGGCCGTTGTAGAGCGACCAGAGCTCGGGGCGCTGCATCTTGGGGTCCCACTGGCCGAACTCGTCGCGGTGGGAGTAGACGCGCTCCTTGGCGCGGGCCTTCTCCTCGTCGCGGCGACCGCCACCGAAGGCGGCGGTGAAGCCGTTCTCCTCGATCGCGTTCAGCAGGGTGGGGGTCTGGAGCCGGTTGCGCGAGGTCTTGCCGTCGTCGACGACGATGCCGCGCGCGATGGCGTCATCGATGCTCGCGATCACCAGGCGTACGCCCAGACGGCTGACCCAGCGGTCACGGGTCTCGGCGACCTCGGGGAAGTCGAGGCCGTTGTCGATCTGGAGGACCGGGAACGGGATCTTGGCAGGGAAGAAAGCCTTCTCCGCAAGTCGCAGCATCACGATGCTGTCCTTGCCTCCCGAGAACATCAGGACAGGCTTCTCGAACTCGGCCGCGGCCTCGCGGAAGATGTGGATCGACTCGGCTTCCAGCTGGTCGAGCTGGCTGAGCCGGTAGTCGGCGTGTGTTGCAGTCATTACGGAACCAGAGGACCTCTCCGTCAGGTTGAGGCGCCCATGCTAGTGGCGGCTTCCACGGCACGGCGAAATGTCCCATCCCCGCGTGGGCAGGAATCCGAGTGTACGCAGGCGACGGGCCATGTCCGGAAGCGCCACTCGCACGGTGAGATGGCCGGCGTGACGTGGTCAGCGCCGCGGTGCCACGGCGACCCGTTTCCCGGCTAGCAGGAAGGCGATCCTGTCGACGTCATCGCCCGGAGACGGCGTCAGGTCGAGGCGCCGGAACAGGTCGCGTACGCCGCCGGGGTCGATGTCCTCGCCGGGCCGAAGAGCCAGTGCCTGCCGGATCGTCTCGGCGTGGATGCGCCGGCCGCCGAGCCGGTCCCAGCGCTCCGCGACGAGCGCCGCCTGCGCGCCGAAGGTGACCAGCTCGGTGCGGGTGGCGGGGATCCCGTCCGAGCGCGCCCGGCCCAGGTCGGCGATCCTCGCGGAGGCCTCCTCGGGTGTCGTCGGCCGCAGGATGTGCGTCGAAGGATGCTCGTACGTCGGCCAGAACCACTTGCCCGAGGCCCGCCGCAGCGCGAACTTCCCCTGGTGACCACCGAGGGAGAACCGGGGCCTGGCCCGCTGGTCGAGCCACGAGGTGGGCTGGTTGCGCAGCGCCGCGAGCCGGGTCGTGATCTCGGGCAGCGGCGCCTCGACGGGGCGCGGCGCCCGGCGCCAGGGCAGGTCCGGGTCGGTCGAGAGCGAGACCGCGCCGGGGAGATCGTCGCCGTAGGAGGCGAGCAGCGTCATCGGCTCGGTGTCGGGCAGCCCTCGCTCGCGCGCCCATCTGCGGCGTACGTCCTCGCGGGCGGGGAGCAGGTTGTCCAGCCAGGCGCGGGCGGCCCCCGGGACGAGCGCCGGGCCGGTGCGGGGGAGGGAGAGGGAGATCGGCGTCGGTCCGGCGGTCTCGGCGTAGGTGAAGTCGATCCAGACGCCGACCTGACGGAAGGTGCCCATCCGGCGGCGGCCGGCGAAGGCGTACAGCTCTGGCATCAGGAATTGGTCAGACAGTGGGCCAGGACGGCGTCGAGGTCGACGTCCTCCAGGGGCGGGGCGATCGGGGAGAGCTGCGTGGGGGCGAGGTAGACGTCGAGGACCTCCAGCAGCGCGAGAGCCTTGCCGAGCTCGGCGCGCGGGTGGCCGGACTCGACGTCGACCACGAAGCGCCGGCCGACCCCGGCCCGGTGGGCCAGGTCGCTCTGGGTGAGGCCGGCGCGGCGCCGGGCGGAGCGCACGGCCGACCCGAAGGCGGCCGGTGAGGTCAGGTACGGCGACGGCACGATGAACACTTTACGCGATGTTCCCGTACGGGAACATCATCGCGACAGTTCCTGTGACCTGCCTCAAACCGCTGCTTACAGTGCCGAACATGAAGATCACCGTTGTCGGCGTGGGCTATGTCGGGATGTCGCTCGCCGTCCTGCTCGCCCAGAAGCACGAGGTCGTCGTGCTGGACATCTCCCAGGAGCGGGTCGACCTGGTCAACGCGGCCAGGACCCCGATCGAGGATGCCGAGATCACCAGCTTCCTGGCCACCAAGGAGCTCGGCCTGCGCGCGACTCTCGACAAGGAGGACGCCTACGCGGATGCCGCGTACGTCATCGTCGCCACCCCGACGAACTACGACGAGGCCTCGAACTACTTCGACACCTCCACCGTCGACAGCGTGATCGCCGACGCGGTGACCTACGCGCCGGAGGCGGCGATCGTGGTGAAGTCGACCATCCCGGTCGGCTACATCACGGCCAAGCGCGAGCAGCACCCCGAGACGACGCTCTTCTTCAGCCCCGAGTTCCTTCGCGAGGGCAAGGCGCTCCACGACAACCTGCACCCCTCCCGCATCGTCGTCGGCGACGACTCCCCGGCCGCGAAGGGCTTCGCCGAGCTGCTGCTCGAGGGCTCGCTCGAGCCCGACGTACCCGTGCTGATGACCGGTGCCACCGAGGCGGAGGCGATCAAGCTGTTCGCCAACACCTACCTGGCGCTGCGGGTCGCCTACTTCAACGAGCTGGACACCTACGCCGCCACCCACGGCCTCAACACGCCCCAGATCATCGAGGGCGTCGGCCTGGACCCCCGGATCGGGTCGCACTACAACAACCCGAGCTTCGGCTACGGCGGCTACTGCCTGCCCAAGGACACCAGGCAGCTGCAGGCCAACTACCAGAACGTCCCGCAGAACCTCATCTCGGCGATCGTCGAGGCCAACACCACCCGCAAGGACTTCGTCGCCACCGACATCCTGCGGCGCGAGCCGAAGGTGGTCGGCGTCTACCGGCTGATCATGAAGTCCGGCTCGGACAACTTCCGCGAGTCCTCGATCCAGGGCGTGATGAAGCGGATCAAGGCCAAGGGCGTCGAGGTGGTCATCTACGAGCCCGAGCTCGACGAGCCGGAGTTCTTCCACTCCGAGATCATCAAGGACCTCGACGAGTTCAAGCAGCGGGCCGATGTGATCATCGCCAACCGGCGCACCGACGTGCTCGCCGATGTCGCCGACAAGGTCTACACGCGCGACATCTACGGGCGCGACTGACGCCCTCCGGCGGAAGTGTTCTGCTCCCGTGGGCGACCTGCGGGTAACGGACCGGTGAACATCGGTTCGCAATGAACCGTGCGCGGATGCGTACAGTTATGGTCGCGTCTTCTGCTCAGTGTCTAGGAATGAGGCAACATCATGGCTGGTGACTCCGAGACCCGCCCCTGGGGTTCGTGGCACGTCATCGACATCGGTCCGGGCTACAAGGTCAAGCGGATCGAGGTGCTGCCCAACAGCCGCCTCTCCTACCAGACCCACACCCACCGCTCCGAGCACTGGGTGGTCATCTACGGCAAGGCCACCTGCATCATCGACGGCGTGACCACCATCGCCGGCCCGGGCGAGTCCGTCGACGTCGCCGTCGGCCAGGCCCACCGGATCTGCAACGAGACCGCCGAGCCGCTCTCGATCATCGAGGTCCAGCGCGGTGGCTACACCGGCGAGGACGACATCGTCCGCCTCGAGGACGACTTCGGTCGCGCCGAGCAGACGGCCGCGGTCGCGGCGGAGGCCTGATTCGGCCTAGGCCAGCAGCCCGAGCAGATACTTCCCGTAGCCGCTCTTCAGCAGCGGCTGGGCGAGCTCGGAGAGCTCCTCGTCGGAGAGCCAGCCCTGGCGCCAGGCGACCTCTTCGGGGGCGCCGATCTTGGTGCCCTGGCGGTGCTCGATGGCGCGGATGAAGTTGGCGGCCTCGTTGAGGTCCTCGAGGGTGCCGGTGTCGAGCCAGGCGGTGCCGCGCGGCAGCACCTCGACCGAGAGGGTGCCGGCCTCGAGGTAGATCCGGTTGAGGTCGGTGATCTCGAGCTCGCCGCGAGCGGACGGCTGGAGGTTGCGGGCGTGCCCGATGACCGAGCTGTCGTAGAAGTAGAGGCCGGGGACGGCGTACGGGCTCTTGGGCTTCTCCGGCTTCTCCTCCAAGGAGATGGCCTTGCGGTTCTCGTCGAACTCGACGACGCCGTAGGCGCGCGGGTCGGCGACGCGGTAGCCGAAGACGGCGCCGCCGGTGATCGTCTTGAAGCGGGCCAGTTGGGTGCCGAGGCCGGGGCCGTAGAAGATGTTGTCGCCCAGGACGAGGCCGACACCGTCCTCGGACTCATCGAGGAAGCCGACGTCGGCGCCGATCGTGAACGCCTGGGCGAGGCCGTCGGGGGAGGGCTGCTCGGCGTAGCTGATGTTGACGCCGAGATGGCTGCCGTCACCGAGGAGCCGGTGGAAGCCGGAGGCCTCGTGAGGCGTCGTGATCACCAGGATGTCCCGGATCCCGGCCAGCATCAGCGTGGTCAGCGGGTAGTAGATCATCGGCTTGTCGTAGATCGGCATCAGCTGCTTGCTGATCGCGAGAGTGATCGGGTGCAGACGTGAGCCGGTGCCTCCGGCGAGGATGATCCCCTTCATGATCAGTTGATCCTACGGATGTTCACCCCACGTTCTAGGGAACCCACCGGGGCGAGGCGACCACCGGGTGGTTAATTCTGCCTACGATGAACCGGTGAGACGGATTCTTGTGACAGGTGGGGCCGGGTTCATCGGCTCCAACTTCGTGCACCACCTCGTGGCCAACACCGATGCGTACGTGACGGTGCTCGACAAGCTGACCTATGCCTCCTCGGAGGCATCGCTGGCGGGGCTCCCGGAGGATCGGGTGAAGCTCGTGGTCGGCGACATCGCGGACGCCGCGGTCGTCGAGCCACTGGTGGCGGAGTCGGATGCGGTCGTGCACTACGCGGCGGAGTCGCACAACGACAACTCCCTCTCGGACCCGGCTCCGTTCGTCCAGACCAACATCGTCGGCACCTTCGTGCTCCTCGAGGCGGTCCGTCGCCACGACGTACGTTTCCACCACGTCTCCACCGACGAGGTCTACGGCGACCTCCCTCTGCTCGATGAGGTGGGCGCTGACCCGAAGCGGTTCACCGAGGACACCCCCTACCAGCCGTCTTCGCCCTACTCGGCCACCAAGGCCGGCTCCGACCACCTCGTCCGCGCCTGGGTGCGCTCCTTCGGCGTACGCGCGACGATCTCCAACTGCTCCAACAACTACGGCCCCTGGCAGCACGTCGAGAAGTTCATCCCGCGTCAGATCACCGAGGTGATCGAGGGGCGCCGGCCGCGCGTCTACGGCGACGGCCTCAACGTGCGCGACTGGATTCACACCGACGACCACTCCTCGGCGGTCTGGACGATCCTGGAGAAGGGCCGGATCGGGGAGACGTACCTGATCGGTGCCGACGGCGAGAAGTCCAACGTCGACGTCGTCCGCGCGATCCTGCGTCATTTCGGGCGTCCCGATGACGACATCGAGTGGGTCACCGACCGGGCCGGCCACGACCGTCGCTACGCCATCGAGTCCGGCAAGCTGCGCAGCGAGCTCGGCTGGGAGCCGAAGTACCAGGACTTCGACAAGGGCCTGGCCGCGACGATCGCCTGGTACCAGGAGAACGAGGCCTGGTGGTCGCCGCTGAAGCACGAGACCGAAGCCAAGTACGCCGCGAAGGGGCAGTGATTCTCGGTGGCTGAGCTTCGCGTCGACGAGACGCCCATTCCGGGTCTGCTGGTCGTCCACCTGCCCCTGCACGGCGATGCCCGCGGCTGGTTCAAGGAGAACTGGCAGCGCGAGAAGATGGTGGAGCTGGGGCTCCCCGACTTCGGGCCGGTGCAGAACAACATGTCCTTCAACGCCTCCCGTGGCGCGACCCGAGGCATCCACACCGAGCCGTGGGACAAGTTCGTCTCCGTCGCGTGCGGGCGGGTGTTCGCGGCGTGGGTCGACATGCGTGAGGAGTCGTCCTTCGGGACGACCTTCTCGATCGAGGTCGGCCCGGAGACCGCGGTCTTCGTGCCGCGCGGGGTCGGCAACTCCTACCAGGCGCTGGAGGACCGCACCGTCTACTCCTACCTGGTCAACGACCACTGGCGTCCCGGGTTCGCCTACCCGGCGCTCAACCTCGCCGACGAGACCGCCGCGATCGCCTGGCCGATCCCGCTGGACTCCGCCGAGATCTCCGAGAAGGACAGGGCCAACCCACGCCTGGCCGAGATCACCCCGATGAAGCCGAAGAAGACGCTGATCATCGGCGCCAACGGCCAGCTCGGCCGGGCCCTCGTGTCGGTCTTCCCGGACGCGGACGCGGTCGACCTCGACGAGCTCGACATCTCCGACGAGAAGGCGGTCGCGGCCTGGCCGTGGCCCGACTATCAGCTCATCCTCAACGCGGCCGCCTACACCGCCGTCGATGTCGCCGAGACCGCCGACGGCCGGCGCACCGCCTGGGCCGCCAACGCGACCGCCCCGGCGTTGCTCGCCCGGGTCGCGACCGAGCACCGGCTGACCGTGGTGCACTACTCCACCGAGTACGTCTTCGACGGCACCGCCACCGAGCACACCGAGGACGAGCCGGTCTCGCCCCTCGGCGTCTACGCCCAGTCCAAGGCCGCCGGCGACATCGCGGTCGCGGGCACCTCACGTCACTACATCCTGCGCACCTCCTGGGTCGTCGGCGATGGCAAGAACTTCGTACGCACCATGGCGGCTCTCGCCGAGAAGGGCGTCTCGCCCACCGTGGTCGACGACCAGATCGGCCGGCTCACCTTCACCGACACCCTTGCCGCGGCCACCGCTCACCTGCTGCGGTCCGGGGCCGCGTACGGGGTCTACAACTGCACCAACGCCGGTGATCCGTGCTCGTGGCGCGACGTCGCCGCCGAGGTGTTCTCGCTGTCGGGGCGTGACCGGGCCGATGTGGGCGCCACCTCGACCGAGGCCTACTTCGCGGGCAAGGAGGGCGTCGCGCCGCGACCGCTGAACTCGGTGATGTCCCTCGACAAGCTCACCGCCACCGGCTTCGAGCCCGAGGACCACCTCGACGCGCTACGCCGCTACCTGAAGGCCTGATCGCCGAGTCGGCTCGTCATGACGAGCCGACTCGGCGTTGAGGCTATTTGTCCGAACGCTCCGGCAGTCGCCAGGCGGCGGCGTTGTTGTCGAAGGCCTCCAGGCCGCGCGACTGGCGGATGAAGCCCCACAGGAGTGGGCCGAGGAGCAGCATCGCGCCGCCGAGGAGCAGCAGGAAGGTGGCGTCGGCGCCGAGCATCTTGGCGCCCGAGAGCGTCAGCATGATGACGATGCCGCGCCGGATGACCGACTGCGAGACCCAGCGCGCCATCCGCGAGCCGAGGAACGTGCCGGGGGTGCCGCCGAGGATGAGTGGGATCAGCACCGCCCAGTCGACGCCGTGGTTGAGCACCTGGCCGATCGCGGCGGCCAGGACGAGCGGCACCGCCTGGAGCAGGTCGGTGCCGACCAGCTTCACCGCGGAGAGGGTCGGGTAGACCAGCAGCAGCGCGATCATGATGACCGAGCCGGAGCCGACCGAGGTGATGCCGACCAGGAGACCGCCGAGGGCGCCGATGACGATGGTGAGCAGCGGCTTCAGGCGGGGATCTTCCTCGGGAGCCTCGTTGCCGCCGGTGACCAGGCGCAGCTGCAGGTACATCCGGAACATGTAGGACGCCGCCGCGAACAGCAAGGCCCCACCGAGGACGAGCTTGAGGAAGTGGTCGGTGTCGCCCGGCGCCAGCTTGTGGACGAAGGTGCCCAGGAACGCGCACGGCACCGAGCCGATGATCAGGTACGTCGCCAGCTTGATGTTGGGCGAGCCGTGGCGCCAGTGCACCGCGGCGCCGACCGACTTGTTGACCGAGGCGGCGACGAGGTCGTTGGCGACCGCGGTCGTCGGGGGCACGCCGAGGAAGATCAGCGCCGGCGTCATCAGGGCGCCACCGCCCATGCCGGTCAGCCCGACGACGATGCCGATGCCGAAGCTGACCACGAGCACGCTGAGCGCTTCTTGGGTGAGGAGGTCGGCGAACACGGGGCAACTCTCACATAGTCTCGCCCCCATGCCAGCACCTGTGCCGTTCGCCGAGATCATCCGCTCCGACTTCGTCGAGGGACACCACTACGGATCCGCCGTCTCCCTGGCGCCCGACGGCACCGTGAGCTGGTCGCTCGGGGACGTCGACTCGCCGATCCTGCCGCGCTCCTCGAACAAGCCGGTCCAGGCCCTCGCGATGGTGATCCTCGGCCTCGACCTGCCGCCCGACCTGCTCGCCCTCGCCTGCGCCTCCCACTCGGGCGAGGCGTTCCACCAGGAAGGCGTACGCCGCATCCTCGCCACCGTGGGCCTGGACGAGTCCGCGCTCGGCAACATCGAGGACTACCCGTTCGGCGTCGAGGCGCGGGAGGAGGCGCTCCGTCGCGGCGAGCCGAAGACCCGACTGGCGATGAACTGCTCCGGCAAGCACGCCGCGATGCTCGCCACCTGCGTCGCGGCCGGCTGGTCGCTGGAGGGCTATCTGGACCCGAAGCACCCGCTCCAGGTGGGGATCCAGGAGGTGCTCGAGGCGTGCACCGGCGAGGCGGCGTACGCCACTGTCGACGGCTGCGGGGCACCGGCCCTGTCCACCTCGCTGACCGGGCTGGCGCGAGCGTTCTCGACGATCGGCTCGGCGGTCGACGGTCCGGGCGCGCGGGTCGCCGAGGCGATCCGGTCCCACCCCGAGTACGTCTCGGGCACGACGCGCGACGAGGTCGCGCTGCACCGGGCCGTACCCGGGCTGATCGGCAAGCTGGGTGCCGAGGCCGTCTATGCCGTCGCGCTTCCCGACGGCCGCGCGTGGGCGCTGAAGGCCGACGACGGCGGTGACCGGGCGCGGGCGGCGGTGATGGCCGCCGCCTTGCTGCGGGACGGGGTCGGGGACCTGGACGGGGTCGACGCCGACGCGTTGCGGGCGACCGGGGACGCGCCGATCCTCGGCGGTGGGCGCCGGGTGGGGGAGATCCGCGCGCTTCTGTGAGTTGCTAGCGGCACGCTAGCGAGGCGCGAGTGCCGTGGCTCCGGGTGTTTTCGCCGGTTGATGAGGCAATTAGTGGGTGATGTGTGTCACTTCGGTTGCCCAGGGCTTGTGTTTGCTAGCAATTGTTAGCACACTGGAGTCATGGTCAAGAGCAAGGTCACGAGTGCGGTCGGCACGCTCGGCGAGTATCTGAAGGAACAGAGGATCTCGGCTGAGATGTCTCTGCGTCAGCTCGCCGACCAAGCAGGTGTGTCCAACCCCTACCTCAGCCAGATCGAGCGCGGTCTGCGCAAGCCATCGGCTGAGGTCCTCCAGCAGATCGCCAAGGCGCTGCGGATCTCGGCGGAGCAGGTCTATGTCCGTGCCGGGATCCTCAGCCCCGACTCCAACGTCGGCGGGTCCGTGGAGCTCGCGGTGCTCGCCGACCCGAACCTGACCGAGCGGCAGAAGCACTCGCTGCTCGACGTCTACCACTCGTTCCTTGCTCTCAACAGTCGTGTCACCGACGATGCGCCGGCCGCCGATGAAACCGCTGAACCCCATCACGAGGAGAACCCAGATGCCCACGCTGCCCAAGATTGAGACCACCAAGCCCCTCAACGCCGTCGCCGGCGTTGCCGACCTCGCCTACGAGACCGTCAAGAGCTACGCCACCGACCTGCAGAAGAAGGTCGACGACTACCGCTCCGAGGCGACCACCAAGCTGACCGACGCCCGCTCCAAGGCGACCGAGAAGGCCACCACCTACCGCACCCAGGCGACCGAGAAGGCGACCGCTGCCAAGTCCACCGTGACCGGCTTCGACCCGAAGTCGCTCCCGGCCCTGGCCAAGGAGCAGTACACCGTTCTCCCCGAGAAGCTGAAGACCACCGTCAAGGCCAAGCTCGACGAGACCACCGACTCCGCCACCGGCACCTACGACAAGCTCGCCACCCGCGGTGAGACCTTCGTCGCGAAGTTCAAGAAGGCCGAGACCGAGGCCCCTGCTGAGGCTCCCAAGGCTGAGGCTCCCAAGGCTGACGCTCCGAAGGCTGAGGCCGCTCCGGCCGAGAAGCCGGCCCCCGCCAAGAAGGCCCCGGCCAAGAAGACCGCTGCCAAGAAGGCCTGATCTTCGTCAAGGTATGCCGACGAAGTAACACATCCCTCGCGGAGTTCCGCGAGGGATGTGTTCGTTTTGCTGCATACCTTGACCAAGGAACAGCCCGCGGCGCGTAGCTGTAAGGGTCAGCTGGGGTAGTCGGCGCCAGCGGCCTGGCGGGCTTCCCAGGCGGTGGCGACCATGGAGCGCAGGTCGTGGCGCATCTCCCAGTCGAGGTCGCGCCGGGCGAGCTCGCCGGTGGCGACGATGCGGGCGGGGTCGCCGGGGCGACGCGGCTTGATGATCGGCTCGAAGTCGATGCCGGTGACCTCGCGGATGGCGTCCATGATCTGGCGTACGGAGGAGCCGTCGCCCGAGCCGAGGTTGTAGACCGGCTCGAGGTCCTTGCCCTCGGCGAGCCGCTTGGCGGCGACCACGTGGGAGTGGGCGAGGTCGGCGACGTGCACGTAGTCGCGTACGCAGGTGCCGTCGGGGGTCGGGTAGTCGTCGCCGTTGATCTGCGGCGTCTTGCCCTTGGCCAGCGCGTCGAAGACGAGCGGGAAGAGGTTGTGGGGGCTGGTGTCGTAGAGGTCCTTGCTGCCGGACCCGACGACGTTGAAGTAGCGCAGGCTGGTGTGGGAGAGCCCCTCGGAGCGCGCCACGTCGGCGATCAGCCACTCGCCGATCAGCTTCGACTCGCCGTAGGGGCTCTCCGGGTTGGTCGGCGTGGTCTCGGTGACCAGGTCGACGTCGGGGGTGCCGAAGGTCGCCGCGGAGGAGGAGAAGACCAGCGCGTCGACACCGGTGGCCGTCATCGCCTCGAGGAGGTTGGCGGTGCCGGTCACGTTCTGTGCGTACGTGTGCAGCGGCCGCTGCACCGACACGCCTGCGTACTTGAAACCGGCGAGGTGGATGACTCCCTCGACGCCGTGGTTGGAGATCGCCTGCTCGATCGCGGACTTGTCCAGCAGCGTCGCCTCGACGAACGTGACGTTGTCGGGCACGAACTTCGCGAACCCCGAGGACAGGTCGTCGATGACGACCGGCTCCATGCCCGCGTCGAGCAGTGCCTGCACGACGTGCGATCCGATGTAACCCGCGCCTCCGGTAACCAACCAACTCATGCGATGAAGATAGCGGGGTGTCCTGAGCGGTTAGGTTTGCGGGGTGAGGCTCCTGCACGGTGACGGCGACCCGACGACCCCCGAAGGCCTGCGCGCCATCTACGCGCCGCCCCGCCTGCCGTGGTTGCGGGCCAACATGGTCAGCTCGCTGGACGGTGCGGCGACCGGCTCCGACGGCCGCTCCGGCACGGTCAACAACGCCGTCGACGTCGACGTCTTCCACGTCCTGCGCGACCTCGCCGACGCCGTTCTGGTCGGCGCCGGGACCGCCATCGCCGAGACGTACAAAGCCAAGGGCGCGCCGATCGTCGTCGTCTCCCGCCGCGGGCGGATCCCCGACGATCTCCGTGGCTGCGAGCCCGGCGCGGTCCGGCTCGCCACGGTGGCCGTCGCGCCCGGCCTGGACGCCGCGCGCGACGAGATCGGCGAGGAGAACGTCTACGTCGCCGGCACCTCCGAGGTCGACCTTTCGGCGCTCGTCGACCGGCTGCACGAGGAGGGCCTGCGGCACGTGCTGTGCGAGGGCGGGCCAACCCTTCTCGGCTCGCTGCTCGAGGCCGGCTTGGTCGACGAGCTCTGCCACACGATCACGCCCAAGCTCCTCGCGGGCGACGGCCGCCGGATCGTCACCGGGCCGCCCGCCGACGTACCGGTGTCGTTGGGCTCCCTCATCGAGCACGACGGCACGTTGCTCGGACGTTGGCTCCTTTGATCGCTTCGGGCTCCGCTTCAGCTGGTAACCAGATGACGTTCACGGTCAGTTTCCGGTAACGAAATCTTGAGACCGAGAGTTTTACTCTTGACGGGGTCCGACCCAACCGCTTGACTCACCGATCGTGCCAGGTATGACGGCCGTCACGACCAAGCGACCACGTCAGGCACTCTCGGGAAGACGCTTACGGGAGTGGCTGATCTTTGTCGCGTTCGTTGCGCCCAACGTCGCTCTGATCGCGGTCTTCACCTACCGACCGCTCTTCCAGAACATCTACTACTCCACGCTCAACTGGACGCTGGGCTCGAAGTTCGCGACCCCGGTCGGGCTGGGCAACTACCGCGACTTCTTCACCTCCGGCGAGGCGAGCAAGGTGCTCACCACGACGGCGATCTTCACCGTCGCGACCGTCGGTCTCACCCTCGCCCTGGGCCTGGGTGTCGCGCTGGCGCTCAACCGCAAGCTGCCGGGGGCAGGCTTCGCGCAGGCGACGGTCTTCGCGCCCTACATCCTGTCCGGCTATGGCGTCGGGCTCGCCTGGCTCTACATCTTCGACCCCAACATCGGCGCGCTCTCGGCGGTCCTGCGCGACGTCGGCCTGAACAGCCCGGAGTGGATCAACTCGCCTCCCTGGACGCTGACGATGGTGATCATCGTCTACGTCTGGAAGAACCTCGGCTACGCCGCGGTCATCTACCTCGCCGGTCTGCAGGCGGTGCCGGGCGACGTGCTGGAGGCGGCCGATCTCGACGGCGCCGGCCCGGTGAGGCGGTTCTTCACGGTGACCCTCCCGCTGCTCTCGCCGACCACGTTCTTCCTGATGGTCACCACGATCCTCAACAGCCTGCAGGCGTTCGACCTGCTGATCGCGATGGACAAGCTCGGCCGCGGCGCCCGCACCCTGATCTTCGACGCCTACCTGACCGGCTTCAAGGAGCAGAGCCAGGCGGGCTACTCCGCGATGCTGTCCACGGTGCTCTTCGCGATCCTCGTGGTGATCACGCTCGTCCAGCTGATCGTCGTGGAGAGGCGGGTCCACTACCGATGAGCACGACTGCTCCCTCACGCCGGATGCGGCTGAAGCGAAGCCCGAAGCAATTCAGATCGCTGACGCCGCTGACCGTACGCGACTACCTGGTGCTCCTGCTCGCGGTGCTCGTCGTCGTGCTGCCGCTCGGCTACATGCTCCTGGCCTCCTTCAAGGGCCCCGGCGACCTGGCGACCACCGACCTGGTCGTCTTCCCCGAAGTCTGGCAGCCGGAGAACTACGCCGAGGCCGCGCAGAAGGTCCCCTTCGGACGCCTCTTCCTCAACTCCACCATCGTCACGGTCGTCGGTGCCGGGCTGAAGGTGCTGCTGGCGATCCTGACGGCGTACGGCCTGGTCTTCTGCGAGTTCCCCGGCAGGAAGTACATCTTCTGGGGTGTGCTCGCCACGATGATGGTGCCGCCGCAGGTCACCGCGCTGCCCAACTACGTCTTCATCAGCAGCCTCGGCGGCGAGAACACCTACTGGGGCCTCATCCTGCCGGGCCTCGGCACCGGCTTCGGTACGTTCCTGCTGCGCCAGGCCTTCATGCAGCTGCCCTACGAGGTGATCGAGGCGGCTCACCTCGACGGCGCCGGCCACTGGCGGAGGTTGTGGCACTGCGTGGTGCCGATGTCGCTGCCGTCGATCGCGACCGTGGCCCTGGTCAACGTGGTCTACGAGTGGAACGACTACCTGTGGCCGCTGATCATCATCACCGATCCCGAGATGATGACGCTGCCGCGCGGTCTGACGCTGCTGCAGAACAGCGAGTCCGCGGCCAGCTCGTTCGGCGTCCTGATGGCCGGCACCGTGATGGTGCTGCTGCCGATCCTCGTCCTCTTCGCGTTCCTGCAGCGTCACATCGTCAACGGCTTCACCCAGGGCGGCGTCAAAGGCTGACGTTCTGAGCCCACAGTTGGCACAACAGGGAAAGGATGCTTCATGAACACCTCGTCCAACCTGCATCGCTCGGGTCTGATCCTGGACCGACGACGTTTCCTCGGCCTCAGCGCCCTGGGCATCTCCGCGGCGGCGCTGTCCGCCTGTGGCGGCGGCCCGTCGACCAGCGGTGGTGGCGGCGGCGCCAGCGCCGTCGAGCAGATCGACTTCAGCGGAGTGAAGCCGGCCAAGGAGATCACCTTCTGGACCTCCAACCCGGGTGACTCGATCAAGGTCAGCACCGAGATCGTCAACGCCTTCAACGCCTCCCAGTCCGACATCACCGTCAAGCTCGTAACGGCCGGGGCCGACTACGAGGAGATCGCGCAGAAGTTCCAGACCGCGCAGACCGGCGGCGACCTGCCCGACATCATCAACCTGTCGGACGTGTGGTGGTTCCGCTACAAGATGAACGACCAGATCATCCCGCTCGACTCCCTCTTCGAGGCGCTCGAGTTCGACACCGACGACTACGTCGACTCGCTGCTGGGCGACTACCTCTACGACGACGCCCACTGGGCGGTCCCGTGGGCCCGCTCGACGCCGCTCTTCTACTACAACAAGGACCACTGGAAGAAGGCCGGCCTCTCCGACCAGGGCCCGCAGACCTGGGAGGAGTTCGGCGAGTGGAAGACCGAGCTCGCCGCGACCAGCGGCGCGAAGTTCGCCTTCCAGTTCCCAGCCCTGGCGGGCTACGCCGGCTGGACCCTGCAGAACAACCTCTGGGGCTGGGGCGGCGGGTGGTCGAAGGAGGAGTCCTTCGACATCACCTGCAACTCCGCCACGTCGGTCGAGGCGCTCTCCTTCCTCAAGGACTGGGTCTACAAGGACAAGGTCGCCGGGGTCGCCGGCGTCGACCAGATCCAGGACTTCGCCGCGGGCGTGGCCAGTGCGACCGTGGGCTCGACCGGTGACCTGATCAACGCGATCACCTCGGCGAAGTTCGACGTCGGTGTCGCGCCGCTGCCGGCCGGGCCGGCGGAGGCCGAGCGGATCTGCCCGACCGGCGGCTCCGGCGTCGGCATCCCGAAGGACATCAGCCCCGAGCGGCAGCTCGCGGCCGGCACCTTCATCAAGTTCCTCACCGAGCCAGAGCAGGCGATCAAGTTCTCGGAGGCGACCGGCTACGTGCCGATCCGCAAGTCCGCCGACCCCGCCGCGATCCTGAAGAAGACCCCGCAGGCCCAGGTCGCGATCGACCAGCTCGCCAACACCCGCTCGCAGGACTACGCCCGGGTCTTCCTGCCCGGTGGCGACCTGGAGATGGCCAACCACATGGCCTCGATCCTCACCGAGAACAAGGACGTCCAGACCGAGATGGACAGCCTGAAGACGGCGCTGGAGAAGATCTACACCGACCAGGTGAAGCCGCACATCTGATGAGCACCGCGTAGGGCACCCCGCGGGGTGCCCTACGCTCGGTTCTCGTGAGCGAGGACTTGGTAGTGGAGCGGCGTCCGGGCGTCGTACAGGTGACCTTCAACCGGCCGCAGAAGCACAACGCCTTCACGCACGCGATGTACGGCGCGCTGCACGATCTGTGCGACGAGCTGGCCACCGATGAGTCGGTGAAGGTGCTGGTGCTGACCGGCACCGGCGGCCGGGCGTTCGCCGCCGGCAACGAGATCTCCGACTTCCTCTCCCGCGACGCGGTGGACTACGAGGACTGGATCCGCGCGCTGCTCGAGAAGCTGTTCGCGCTCCCGCAGGTCACCATCGCGGCGGTCGACGGCGTCTGTGTCGGTGGCGGGCTCGCCGTCGCGACCCACTGCGACCTGCGGGTCGCGACGCCGCACTCGCGTTTCGGTTACCCGATCGCGAAGACGCTCGGCAACGCGCTCGCGGCCTCCATCGTCTACCGCGCGGCCGCGGTCTTCGGCGAGCCGGTCGTGCGCGAGATGCTGCTCGCGGCGCGGCTGGTCGGCGCCGACCGGGCCTATGCCACCGGCGCGCTGACCGCCGTCACCGACTCGCTGGCCGACGAGGTCGACGCGCTGGTCGAGGGCATCCTGCCGCTCTCCGGCGTCACGGTCCGGGCCACCAAGAGCCAGCTCGCCGCGTACGCCGCCCGGGCGGAGGCCTCGCCGGAGGGCGATGAGGAGCTGCTGCGCGAGGTCTACACGGGCGCCGACTTCAAGGAGGGCGTACGCGCGTTCCTGGCCAAGGAGAAGCCCGCCTTCCGCTAGACCCGTAAGTCCGTTGACGGGTGCGCCGGTCGGGCCGACCATGTCGTATGCCCACCGAGCAGAAGACGTACGTCAACAGCGACCTGTTCCGGGGCGCGCTGATCCGGCAGAGCGATGTCAGCGACCTCGAGATTCGGGACTGCTGGTTCGAGGAGCGGCTGAAGATCGTCGACTGCTACGGCCGTGACGTCTATCTGGCCGGGGCCTTCGGGCGGATCGTGGTCAACGACGTCGACGTGACGGCGTACGTCGAGGCCGAGCTCGACCGGACCGAGCCCAACCGGGTGCTGGCCCGTGAGGCGAAGACCGCCGACGAGATCCGTGCGGCCTGGGCGGCGATCGAGGAGACCTGGGCGGCCACGTTCGAGCGCGTCCGGGCGCTACCGGAGGAGCTGCTCCATCAGCGGGTCGACGACGAGTGGTCGTTCGTCGAGACCCAGCGCCATCTGCTCTATGCCAGCGACAAGTGGCTCGGCAACCCGGTCCTCGAGGAGGACGAGCCCTACCACCCGCTCGGCTATGGGCCCGCGGGGGCGGACGAGACCGGCACCGGACTCACCGTCGACGCCGACCCGTCGCTGGAGCAGATCCTGGAGCCCCGCCTCGCCCGGATGGGCACGATGCGCGCGTTCGTCTCCGGGGTCACTGACGCAGAGCTCGACCGGCTCTGCACCCGCAAGCCGATCGGCAACGACCCCGACGCCGACTACGGCGTACGCCGATGTCTCAAGGTCGTGCTCGCCGAAGAGGCCGAACACCACCGCTATGCCGTACGTGACCTGGCCGTTCTCGCGGCCGGATGAGGAGCAGCATGCGATCGATCGTGCCCGCCTTCGGCTGGTTCGTGCTGGCTCTGGTGTTCGTCGACGAGCTGTTGGCGATGGCGGCCTTCGGGGTCTGGGGCTGGCAGCACGAACCGCGGTGGCTGCTGGTCTGGCTGCTGCCGGCGGCGGCCATGTTCGTCTGGTGGCTGTTCGCCTCGCCCAAGGCGGCTCGTGGCGGGCCCGTGATCCGGCCGGTCATGAAGGTGATCGTCTTCGGGCTCGCCTCACTAGCGCTCCTGGACGCCGGTCAGCCGGGATGGGCGCTCGCCCTGCTGATCTTCTCGGTCGTCGTCAACGGCTTGGCTCAGGTGCCGGCGATCAGCCGGCTGCCCAACGATGTGCCTCGACCAGACTCGGCCCGTACCAGGTGATCAGCCGGCCGCTGACCAGCTCGGTCGGCGTCCGCGCGAAGGCCTCGGGGCCGTCCTCGGCGGTGAAGACGTACGGCTCGTCGGGCAGCAGCACGACGTCGGCCCCGGCTCCGTCGATCTCGGCCAGGTCGAGGTGCGGATAGCGATCCGCGTGCTGGCCGAAGACGTTCTCCCAGCCCAGCCGCCGCAGCAGGTCCCCGGTGAACGTCCGTGAGCCGACCACCATCCAGGGGTCGCGCCAGATCGGCACCACGACCCGGCGAGTGACCCGGGGGAGCGGCCCGCACCAGAGCCCGCGGGCCTCCACCAGCCAGTCCGGGCGGTCCCAACCGATGCCGTCGAGAAGACTCTCCATGGACGCGATCGCCTGGGGGACCGTCTCGATGTCCGTGACCCAGACCCGGATGCCCCGCTCCCGAAGCCGGCGTACGTCCAGCTCCCGGTTCTCCTCCTTGTTGGCCACCACGAGGTCCGGCGCCAGTGCCGCGATCGCGGCCAGATCGGGGTTCTTGGTGCCGCGCACGCGCGGCACGTCCAGGTCCGCCGGATGCGTACACCAGTCCGTCGCCCCGACGACCCGGTCCGCCGCGACCGAGACGAGCGCCTCGGTCAGCGACGGGACCAGCGAGACCACCCGCGTCGCCGGCTGCGGCCCGCCGTATGGGGCTCCCAGGTCGTCGACCACTGTCGTTGCTGTCACACTTGCTCCGATCTCGACACGGCGGTCACGTCCGGTCGCAAGCTCCCGGACGTGCGCCTGCTCGATCTCTTCGCCGACGCGACTGCCCTCCTTCGTCGGGCAGTCGCTGGCTCAGACGTTGCGCCGGTACTGGCCCCCGACCTCGAAGAACGCCTCGGTGACCTGGCCGAGCGAGCAGACGCGAGCGGCGTCCATGAGCGCGGCGAAGACGTTCTCGTCGGAGATGGCGGCCTGCTTGAGGCGTACGATCGCGGCTTCCGCCTCGGCCGAGTGGGAGGCCTGGAAGGCGTGGACGCGATCGAGCTGGGACTTCTTCTCGGTCTCGGTCGCACGGGCGAGCTCAACGGGGCCGGCGGGGGCGCCGTTGGTGTCGCGTACGAACGTGTTGACGCCGACGATCGGCAGCGTGCCGTCGTGCTTACGGTGCTCGTAGAGCATCGACTCGTCCTGGATCTTGCCGCGCTGGTAGCCGGTCTCCATCGCGCCGAGCACGCCGCCGCGCTCGGAGATCCGGTCGAACTCCTTCAGTACGGCCTCCTCGACGAGGTCGGTGAGCTCGTCGATGATGAAGGAGCCCTGGAGTGGGTTCTCGTTGAACGCCAGGCCCCACTCGCGGTTGATGATCAGCTGGATCGCCAGCGCGCGCCGCACCGACTCCTCGGACGGGGTCGTCACGGCCTCGTCGAAGGCGTTGGTGTGCAGCGACTGGGCGTTGTCGTAGATCGCGATGAGCGCCTGCAGCGTGGTGCGGATGTCGTTGAAGTCCATCTCCTGCGCGTGCAGGGACCGGCCCGAGGTCTGGATGTGGTACTTCAGCTTCTGCGAGCGCTCCGAGGCGCCGTAACGCTCCCGCATCGCGATCGCCCAGATCCGGCGGGCGACACGGCCGATGACGGAGTACTCCGGGTCCATCCCGTTGGAGAAGAAGAAGGACAGGTTGGGCGCGAAGTCGTCGATGTCCATGCCGCGGGCCAGGTAGGACTCCACGTAGGTGAAGCCGTTGGCGAGCGTGAAGGCGAGCTGGGAGATGGGGTTCGCCCCGGCCTCGGCGATGTGATAGCCGGAGATGCTCACCGAGTAGAAGTTGCGCACCCCGTTCTCGATGAACCACTCCTGGATGTCGGCCATGCAGCGCAGCGAGAACTCCGTGGAGAACAGGCAGGTGTTCTGGCCCTGGTCCTCCTTGAGGATGTCGGCCTGCACCGTGCCGCGGACCGTCTGCAGCGCCTTCGCCGGGTCGATCCCGCGCTCGCGCGCCTGGTCGATCACGGTGTTGAGGAAGAAGGCCAGGATCGTCGGCGCCGGCCCGTTGATCGTCATCGACACCGAGGTGGTCGGGGCCAGCAGGTCGAAGCCGTCGTAAAGCGCCTTCATGTCGTCCAGCGTCGCCACCGAGACGCCGGAGGTGCCGACCTTGCCGTAGATGTCCGGGCGTACGTCGGGGTCACGGCCGTAGAGCGTCACCGAGTCGAACGCGGTCGAGAGCCGGGTTGCGGGCTGGCCCTCGGAGAGCAGCTTGAAGCGGCGGTTGGTGCGGAACGGGTCGCCCTCGCCGGCGAACATGCGCGCCGGGTCCTCGTTGGCCCGCTTGTACGGGAAGACGCCCGCGGTGTACGGGAAGAACCCGGGCAGGTTCTCGTTGCGCAGGAACCGGGTCAGCTCGCCGCGGTCGGTGTAGCGAGGGGTCGCTACTCGCGGGATGTAGTTGCCGGCCAGCGACGTGCGGCCGCTCTCGTCGGCGGCGTAGGTCTCCTTGGTCTCCTCCCACGAGGAGAGCTGCTTGCGCAGGTCGTCCGGGATCTCGCCGGCGGGGGCCTCGAGCTCGGGGTGGTCCGCGGCAACGATCTCGTACGCCTGCTCCTTCCGCGCCGCGGCGACGAGCTCCACGGTGCGGGCGTGGTAGTCGCGTACGTCGCCCGCGATGTCGGCCAGGTAGCGGACCCGCCTCTCGGGGATGATCGGGTGGATGCCCGTCGAGTGGCGGGTCGAGACGCGGGGAAGGACGCCCTCGCCGACCGCGAGGCCCGCCTCGGCGAGGAGGCCGCGCAGGTGCTGGTAGAGCGCGGTGACGCCGTCGTCGTCGAAGGCGGCGGCCGAGGTGCCGAAGACCGGCATGTCGTCGGGGGAGGACGTGAACGCCTCCCGGTTGCGGACGAGCTGGCGGGACACGTCGCGCAGTGCGTCCTCGGCCCCGCGCCGCTCGAACTTGTTGATCGCCACGACGTCGGCGAAGTCGAGCATGTCGATCTTCTCCAGCTGTGACGCGGCACCGAACTCGGGCGTCATCACGTAGAGCGACACGTCGACGAAGTCGCTGATCCCGGTGTCGCCCTGGCCGATGCCGGGGGTCTCGACGATGACCAGGTCGACGGCGGACTTCATCACCGCCAGTACGTCGGCGAAGTGCTCGGGCACCTCGTGACCGCCGCGGGTGGCCAGGGAGCGGTAGTAGGTCGTCGAGCCGCCGTCGGTGATGGCGGCGAGGGAGTTCATCCGGATCCGGTCGCCCAGCAGCGCGCCGCCACCACGCCGTCGGCTCGGGTCGATGGCGAGCACGCCGATGCGGATCTTGTCCTCCTGGTCGACCCGCAGCCGCCGGACCAGCTCGTCGGTGAGCGAGGACTTTCCGGAGCCGCCGGTGCCGGTGATGCCCAGGACGACCGCCCGGCCGGCCTCACGCAGCGGGTCCGCGATCGCTGCAGGCAGCCGGCCCTGCTCGGCTGCGGTGATGGATCGCGAGAGGGAGAGGGGGCAGCCGGCGAGCACGTCCTCGGCCGCGAACTCGAAGGTGGGCCACAGGTCGCGGTCGATGTCGCGCACGACCGAGTTGATCATCCCCGGGAGCCCGAGCCGCTGGCCGTCCTCGGGGGAGAAGATCTTGACACCGGAGTTGGCCAGTCGCTCGATCTCGTAGGGAACGATCACGCCGCCGCCCCCGCCCACGACCTTGATGTGGCCGGCGCCGCGCTCCTTGAGCGCGGTGACCAGATACTCGAAGAACTCGACGTGGCCGCCCTGGTAGGAGGAGACCGCCACACAGTGGGCGTCCTCCTGGACGGCGGCGTCGGCGATCTCGGTCACCGAGCGGTTGTGGCCGAGGTGGATCACCTCGCATCCCTGGGCCTGGAAGATCCGGCGCATGATGTTGATCGCCGCGTCATGACCGTCGAACAGGCTGCTCGCGGTCACGATCCGTACGTGGTTCTGAGGGATGTGGAGGTCGGACATGGGCGGTACTCCCAGGGAATAGTTGGACGTCCAAGTAATTCCAGCATAGGTCGTCCCTCGCGTACTTGCCAGTACGCGACGTCGGCATCTCAGCCGACGGCGTCCCCCGAGGCCGCGCGGAGCTGGGTGAGCAGCGCGGTCAGACCGGGTACGTCCTCGATGTCAGGCTTCTCGAAGACCTCGCTGTTGAGCGAGATGGTGGCCGCCTCGACCGCCTCGCGGCCCGCGTCGGAGATGGCGGCGAGGACCACGCGCCCGTCGTCGGCGGAGCGGCCGCGGCGTACGAAGCCCTGCTTCTCCAGGCGAGCGACGGCGCTGGTCACCGAGGCGGGGTGGACCTGGAGGCGGGAGCCGAGCTTGGCCATCGGGAGCTGGCCGTCCTGGGTGAAGGAGAGAAGGCGGAGCACCTCGTAGCGGGCGAAGGAGAGGTCGTGGGGGCGCAGCGCGGCGTCGACGCGCTCCATCACGAGCTGGTGCACGCGCACGAGCGAGGTCACCAGCGCCATCCCGTCGGCGGCATCGGCCCAGCCGTGCGCGATCCACTGCCGTTTCGCCTCGCCGATCGGATCCATGCGGGCCAGCATCACACAGATGGCTTTACGAACTGATTACGACGGCGCGCCGAACGTCCCGAGCAGGTTGAGAATCACCGCGACGCCGATGACGGTCGCGATCACCGAGAGCGTCACGACCAGGCCGACGGCGACGGAGAAGCCCGCCCCTTCGTGCCGCGCGCCGCGCTGCTGCAGCGCGTAGAGCCGGGCGACGCTGGTGATCAGCGTGCGCCCCTCCTCGGCGTCGAAACGGTACTGGTCCGTGTCGGGGACGGCCTCGGGGTCGTGCACGGTCCACACGCCCTGGTCGGTCTGCTCGTCATCGGCCTCGATGCGGCGTACGCCGGTCCTCTGCGTGTGGGGCACGTCGCCGAACCAGACGAGGCTGCGGGTGTCCTCGATGATCGCGTACGAGCTCCGGGTCGGCATCGAGACGTGGTAGGTGAAGACCCAGTGCAGCTTGGCGGCCAGCAGCGTGGAGTGCCAGCGTTCGTCGGCCAGGTCGAGCTCCACGTCGAAACCGCGCGACGTCTCGGTCGCCTTGTAGGGAGTTCCGTCGCACACGCGCGCGACATGTTCGAAGAAGGGCCTCGCATGAGGGGACACGATTCAACAGGCTATCTGCTCAGAGGACTCTGTGGGCTCACTCCGTGGCGTTGGGCGGCACGTCGATCTGGAAGTGGACCCGGCCGCCGTCGACGTCGTCGACGGTGATGATCGCGTCGTACTTCTCGCCCTCGGAGGTGAGGACGCAGGTCATCTCCGTGCCGACCTTGCCCTCGAGATCGCCGGGGCAGTCGAGGCCCTCGGGGGTGACGCCGATGGCGTTGGTGAGCTGCTCGGTCGCGATCCGCTCGACCGTCTTCTCCTGCACGTAGTCCTTGCTCGAGCCGCCGCAGGCCGTCAGAAGAAGACTGAGCGGCAGCACGAGCAGTGCCGCGCCGGTCGTGGCGCCCGAGAAGGCGCGGATGCGTGTCATGCGCTCAGCCTAGGGGTAGGCAAAGACCAGGCAGACGTACGCCGCACCAGCACGCGCCCAACGACGCCACAGGCCGCCGACCCCGAAGGGGCCGGCGGCTGGGCGGCGAAGCCGTCAGCCCACCGGGGTGAAGTCGCGCGCCCCGATGAACGCGGGCCGTGGCTTCGGGGCCGAGAACGGCTCGACCGCAGTGTTCTCCACGCTGTTGAACACCAGGAAGACGTTCGAGCGCGGGTACGGCGTGATGTTCCCGTTGGAGCCGTGCATGCAGTTGCAGTCGAACATGACCGCGCTGCCGGCGGCGCCGGCGAGTACGTCGATCCCGTAGGCGTCGGCCATCTTCGCGATGGTCTCCTGGTCCGGGGTTCCGGCGCCCTGCATCACCAGCGAGGACTTGTAGTTGTCCTCAGGGGTGGCGCCACCACACGAGACGTACGTCCTGTGCGTGCCGGGCATGATCATCAGCGGCCCGTTGAAGGAGTGGTTGTCGGTCAGCGAGATGGAGATGCTGGCGGTCCGCATCCGGGGCAGGCCGTCCTCGGCGTGCCAGGTCTCGAAGTCGGAGTGCCAGTAGAAGTCACCGCCCCCGAAGCCGGGTTTGAAGTTGATCCGGCTCTGGTGGATGTAGACGTCCGAGCCCAGGACCTGCCGGGCCCGGCCGACCACGCGCGGGTCGGCCGCCAGCCGGGCGATGAGGTCGCTGCTCTGGTGCACCTCGAAGATCGAGCGCACCTCCTGCGAGGCGGGTTCGATGATGGTGCGCTCGTCGGCCCGGGTCTCGGGGTCGTTGCTGAGGCGGTGCAGCTCGGCGCGCAGCTCCGCGACCTCCTCGGGCGTGATGAGGTCGGGGACGGTCAGGTAGCCGCGCTCGTCGTAGGAGTCGAGCGTCTGCTGGTCCATCGGCCCGTCGGCCGCGGTGCCCCAGACGACCTTGTCCTGGCGGGGGAGCGTGCTGAAGCACTCCTCGAGACGGGTGGGGTACACGTCGTCGACGTGTTCGATTGCAGCGGTCATGCAGTTACCTCCTCGGTCAGGAGCGGGTAGACGCCGTTCTCGTCGTGCACCTCCCGGCCGGTGACCGGCGGGTTGAAGGTGCAGATCAGACGCAGGTCGGTCTTGGCGGTGACGGTGTGCCTGTCGTTCTTGTCGAGCAGGTAGCACATCCCGTCGCGGATCTCGTACGTCTCTCCGGTCTCCCGGTCGAGGAGCTCGCCCTCACCGCCGACGCAGTAGACGCACTCGATGTGGTTGGCGTACCAGAACTCGTTCGTCGTTCCGGCGGGGATGTTGGTCTCGTGGAAGGAGAAGCCGACGCCCTCGCGGGCCAGCACGATCCGGCGGCTGCGCCAGGTGCCGTGCTCGGACTCGACTCGTACGTCTCGGTCGGTCTCGGTGAGGTCTTCCAGATAGGTGACGCGCATGTTCTCTCGTTTCGGGTCGGGGGAGGTCAGGCGGGGACACCGTCACCGAGGACGGACGCGGTGGCCTCCTCGAGGACGGCGAGACCGCGGGCGAGCTCCGCAGGGGTGATGGTCAGCGGGGGCATCGTCTTGAGCACCTCGTCCTCGGGCCCGGAGGTCTCGACCAGCAGGCCCCGCTCGTACGCCGCCGCCGCGATCTTCCCGGCCGCGCTGGCATCCGGGAAGGCGATGCCGGTCAGGAGGCCGCGACCGCGGACGGCCGCACCCTCGTACCGCTCGGCGATCTTCGTCAGCCCCGCGTGCAGGTCCGTGGCCCTTGCCTGGACCTCCCTCTGGAAGGAGTCATCTGCCCAGTACCGCTCCAGCGCCGCCCGGCCGGTGACGAAGGCGAGGTTGTGACCGCGGAAGGTGCCGTTGTGCTCACCGGGCTCGAACTGGTCCAGCTCGGGCCGGATCAGGGTCAGCGCCATCGGTAGGCCGAAGCCGGAGATCGACTTCGACAGGCAGACGATGTCGGGGGAGAACCCGGCCTCCTCGAAGCTGAAGAAGTTGCCGGTACGCCCGCAGCCGGCCTGCACGTCGTCGACGATCAGGATGATGTCGTACTCGCGGCACAGGTCCGAGAGCGCCTTGAGCCACTCCAGGCGGGCGGCGTTGAGGCCGCCCTCGCCCTGGACGGACTCCACGATGATCGCGGCCGGCTTGTCGACGCCGGAGCCGCTGTCCTGGAGCACCCGCTCCAGCCACATGAAGTCGTCGACGGCACCGTTGAAGTAGTCGTCGTACGGGATCTTCGAGCTGTTGGTCAGCGGGATGCCGGCGCCCTTGCGCTTCATCGAGTTGCCGGTCACGGCCAGCGAGCCGAGCGTCATCCCGTGGAACGCGTTGGTGAACGAGAGCACGTGCTGGCGTCCGGTGACCTTGCGGGCCAGCTTGAGCGCGGCCTCGACGGAGTTGGTCCCGGTCGGACCGGGGAACATCACCTTGTAGTCGAGGTTGCGCGGTTCGAGGATCAGGTCCGAGAAGGCCTGCAGGAAGTCCCGCTTCGCGCTGGTGTGCATGTCCAGCGAGTGCAGGATGCGGCCCTCGCGCAGGTAGTCGAGCAGCGGGTCCAGCAGCGCGGGGTTGTTGTGCCCGTAGTTGAGCGCGCCGGCGCCGGCGAAGAAGTCCAGGAACTCACGCCCGTCCTCGCTGGTGACGGTGGAGCCCTGGGAGTGGGTCATCACGGCGGGCCAGCTGCGGCAGTAGCTGCGGACCTGCGACTCCAGGGAGTCGAAGATCGCGGTGGTGGGTTCGGTGGTCGTCGTCATGGACATGAAACCTCCGTGTGTCGTCGATCCCGGTACGCGGGCGCGCACAACGCCCGGCGGACCGGGGTGCGGTTCGGTCGGATCGTGCGGACAGATCGTGCGGTCAGAACGGGCCGATGCGGAACAGCAGCTCCGCGTCGTGCCCGTCGGGGAACATCGCGGCCTCGAAGAGCGGCGTGCGCTCGATCGGGGCGTTGCGTGCGTTCGCGAACGAGGTGAACAGCGCGATCGAGGCGCTGTTGTCCGCCGTGATGGTCGTCTCCAGGTGGCGTACGCCCTGGTCGACGGCCAGGCGGTCGACGAGCTCGTCGAGCATGCGGCGGGCCAGACCCTGGCCGCGGTGCCGTTCGTCGACGGCGACCTGCCAGATCATCAGGGTCTCCGGCTCGTCCGGACGCCGGTAGCCGGTGACGAATCCTCCTGGATCGTCATCGACGGTCGCGATGACCGAGGTCGTCGCGAAGTCGCGCGCCCACAGCAGGTAGGCGTACGAGGTGTTGACATCGAGTACCCGAGAATCCCGTGCCATCCGCCACAGATGCTGACCGTCCTCGAGGTCCGGTGAGCGGAAGTCGACTCGGGTAGCCGACTCCGGGCGGGGCACGCTGCCAGTCGAATTGCGATGTGGCATCGCGTCAGGACGCTAACAGCCTTGCGGCAGGCATGCCCGGATCGCGTCCGCACTCCGATATGCGGGCGGACGGGTGGCGCGTCAGGTCAGGCAGACGTACGCCGCACCAGCTCGGGCGCGAAGACGACGCGCCGCGGGATGGTGGTGGTGCCGTCGAGCTGGGCGAGGAGGAGCCGGGCGGCCTCCTCGGCCATGTCGCCTATCGGGTTCTTGACCGTGGTGAGCGGGGGAGTGGTGCGCTCGGCGATGCCGAGATCGTCGTAGCCGACGACCGCGATGTCGTCGGGGACGCGACGGCCGGCTCGGCCGAGGGTGCGGAGCGCACCCGCGGCCATCAGGTCGGAGGCGACCATGAGGCCGTCGATGTCCGGATGGCTGCCCAGCAGTATCTCGCAGGCGGCCTCGCCGCCGTCCTCGGTGAAGTCGCCCTCGACGACCGCGTCGGCGGCGAGCCCGGCAGCGTCCAGGGCGGCCCGCCAGCCCGCGACCCGGTCGGCGCCCGCGCTCATGTCGGCCGCGGCACTGGCAAAGTACGGCCACCTGCTCAGCGGGCCCTTGGCGTGGCTGGCTACGTTTGCTGGTGGCCTTGCCGTTGG
>NZ_JBEXJF010000041.1:0-46756 GCF_040608935.1 Nocardioides sp. NPDC004968 | reverse complement strand
CGTGATGCTCGGCGCCGTGATGTTCGGCCACAAGCATTTCCAGCCGGTGATCGATGCGATCATCCGCCTGGCCGAGAATAGTCCCGGGACTACGCGGTCCACGTGGTCCGCGGAGCCGGGTGACTGCGCGAGGCTCGTCGGGACAGGACCCAACCGACCGTGGGAGGAAGCCGATGCCTTACATCACCGCCGACGACGGCGCCCAGATCTTCTACAAGGACTGGGGCGACAGCGGGAGCCCCGTGCTGCTCAGCCACGGCTGGCCGCTCAACTCCGACGCCTGGGAGGCCACCGCGCTGTTCCTCGCGGAGCACGGTCACCGAGCCGTCGCCCATGACCGCCGGGGCCACGGCCGCTCCAGCCAGACCTGGTCGGGCAACGAGATGGACACCTACGCCGACGACCTCGCCACTCTGATCGACGCGCTCGACCTGCAGGACCTCACCCTCGTCGGGCACTCGACCGGCGGCGGTGAGATCGTCCGGTACGTCGGGCGGCACGGCACAGCCCGCGTCGCCGGGCTCGTCCTGGTCTCCGCGGTGCCGCCGCTCATGCTGCGGACCGAGGACAACCCCGAGGGGCTACCGATCGAGGTCTTCGACGAGATCCGCGCCGGGGAGCTGGCGAACCGGGCCCAGCTCTACCGCGACCTGGCCGACGGGCCGTTCTTCGGGCACAACCGCAACGGCGATGTGCCGCAGGGCTCCCGCGACGCCTTCTGGCTCCAGGGCATGGCCTCCGGGCACCGTGGCGCCTACGAGTGCATCGCGGCCTTCTCCGCCACCGACTTCCGGCCCGACCTGGCCAAGATCGACGTGCCGACGCTGGTCGTGCACGGCGACGACGACCAGATCGTGCCGATCGACGTCGGGGGCCGCCGCTCGGCCGAGCTGATCGACGGCGCGGAGCTGAAGGTCTACGAGGGTTCCAGCCACGCCCTCCCGGACACCGATCGCGACCGGCTGCACGCCGACCTGCTGGCCTTCATCGACCGCTGACCGGCCTACGGCACCCTGGCCCGCCAGGCCGGAGTCCCGTGCTTGCTCTCGACGAGCGCCGCGGCCTCGTCGATCGTGGCCTGGTCGAGGCCGACGTACGCCGCCCCGAAGCTCTGCTCGAACTCCGCCAGGAGCGCGTCGATGACCTTCTCGCGGCTCAGCCCGGTCTGGGAACGGATCGGGTCGACCCGCTTGGCGGCGCTCCGGGTGCCCTTGTCGGACATCTTCTCCCGGCCGATCCGGAGCACCTCGAGCATCTTGTCGGCGTCGATGTCGTAGGCCATCGTGACGTGGTGCAGGACGCCGCCGGGGATCCGCTTCTGCGCGGCGCCGGCGATTTTGCCGACCGGCGAGGCGATGTCGTTGAGACCGGCGTAGGCGGCCTCGATGCCGACGCTGCGCAGGCCGCGCAGCACCCACTCGTCGAGGAAGGCGTACGACTCCTGGAAGGACATGCCGGCCACGAGCGTGTCGGGGACGGCGAGGCTGTAGGTGATCGTGTTGCCCGGCTCGATGAACATGGCACCGCCACCTGAGATGCGGCGTACGACCTCGATGCCGTGACGCTCGGCGGCGGCCTCGTCGACCTCGTTGGAGATCGACTGGTAGCTGCCGATCACGACCGCGCTGCTGGCCCAGTCCCAGAACCTCAGGTTGGGGGCGCGGCGACCCTCGGCGACCTGGCGGACGATGACCTCGTCGAGCGCCATCTGCATCTTCGGCGCGAGCGGCCCGGTCTCGACGATCTCGAGGTCGAGGTCGTCCCAGGTCGTGGCCCGGCCCAGCGCCCGCAGCACCGTCAGGGCGACGTCACGGGTGCCGAAGCCGACCAGCTCGGCATCACGGGCGGCGACGTCGAGCACCGCCGTCAACTGGTCGATGGAGAGGTCGACGGACTGCCCCTCCAGCGCCTCGGTCAGCCAGCCCAGCGCCTCGTCGGGTTCCAGGAAGAAGTCGCCCGAGAGGACTACGTCGATGATCGTGTCAGCGGAGACCGTCGCGTCGACGACGACCAGCTTGCCGCCGCGTACCTTCCGCTCGCCATGCACTCTTTCGCTCACAATTTCTCAACACCGTGAGCGCCCCGAATCATCCCGGCTAGACGGCTGCTCCGCACGAGCCGGCGGTGTCGGCCAGGCGGGTCAGACCGGCCGGTCCGACGAGCGGGCGCGGGTCCTCGGCGAGCGTCCAGGCCCCGTCGACGAGGACGTAGTCGCCCCGGACGTCACCCGCGAGAAGGGCACGTACGCCGGCCACCAGCCGGTCCACGTCCGCGACCGAGGTGCCGATCCCGATGCTCGCGCGGACCGCGCCGCCGGTGAGCCCGAGGCGCTTGAGGAGCGGCTGCGCGCAGAACCGGCCGTCGCGTACGCCCAGACCGTGCTCGGCGGAGAGGTAGGCCGCGACCCGGCCGGGTTCGATGCCGTCGACCGTGAACGTGACGACCCCGACCGGCTCCTCGGAGTCGGGCCACAAGCGCAGAACATCCACACCCTCCAGCGCGGACAGGCCGGCCACGAGACGCCCCCTCAGTGACGCCTCGTGGCGGTCCAGCTCGGCCGGCTCGAGGCCGCCGAGAGTCGTACAGGCGGCGGCCAGCGCGGCGGCGCCGATGACGTTGGGCGAGCCGCCCTCGTGACGTGCGGGCGCGGGCTGCCACGTGGTCTCGACAAGCTCGACCTCCGACGCGTGAGTGACGTCATCGACGGCCCCTCCCCCGGCGAGGTACGGGGTGCCGACGTCGAGCCAGTCGCGGCGCCCGACCAGGGCGCCGGCGCCGTAGGGGGCGTAGAGCTTGTGGCCGGAGAGGACGACGTAGTCGGCGCCGGTCGCGGCCAGCGAGAAGTGGCGATGGGCGAGCAGCTGGGCGCCGTCGACGAGGACCCGGGCGCCGTGGGCGTGGGCCAGGGTGACGATCTCGGCGACCGGCAGCGCCTCACCGGTGACGTTGGAGGCGCCGGTGATCGCGACCAGGGCGTAGCTGTCGCGGGCCAGCTCGCCGGCGAGGGCGTCGATGGTGCCGGCGAGGGTGTCCCGGCCGGCGACCACGGTCACACCGGCCTCGACGCGGCGCCACGGGAGCAGGTTGGCGTGGTGCTCGATGTCGAGGACGAGCACCCTGCCCGGTACGCAGCCGGCCAGCAGGTTCACCGAGTCGGTGGTGTTGCGGGTGATGACGGTGACGTCGTCCTCGCGGGCGCCGACATAGGCGCCGATGGTCGCGCGCGACTCCTCGTAGAGAGCGGTCGAGACCTGGGACAGGTAGCCGGCGCCGCGATGCACCGAGGCGTACCAGGGCAGGACCTCGGCCACCCGATCGGCCACGCTCTGCAGCGCCGGCGCCGACGCGGCGACATCGAGATTGGCGTACGTCGTGGTCGTTCCGTCCAGCAGCGGGACCTGCGTGTTCGAGCCGACGAGCGGAAGCAGGGACATGGGGGCACCCTTCGGGTCATGGCTCCCCAGGGCTGCCCGGCGAAGCACGCGCTTGCCCGCGCCACCTCGGCGAGGGCCTGGTCGTCACCCGGAGCACCCCACCGCGTGGGAGGGTTGCCCGCCAGCAAGCCGGGGCTTCGCGCTGGCAGTCGTGACCTTCGCCGAAGATGGTGCCGGAGGTGGAGGGACCCCGCAAACCGTACGTCTCGAAATATGGACGCTTGTCCTACATATTGGACGCGTCTAGGTGGCCGGAACGGCGCGAACCGGCAGGATCAGAGCCGAAGGATGCTCTGGATCGTGGTGGACCGTCTGGTCGGCAGCCAGGAGCGTCGTGGCGGTGACGAGCGGCTCCCCGGTCCCGGGATTACGGGCGTAGCGCGGGAAGGCACCGCTAGAGACCTGCACACGGATCCGGTGGCCGCGCTTGAACAGGTACGCCGTGGGCCAGAGCCGCACGGTCGCGCAGGTGAGCTCGTCGGCGCCCGTCAGACCGATGAGTCCGTCGCAGACGTTGTGGGAGCGGCCCTCCTCGTCGACATCGCAGAGCCGCACGAAGACGTCGGCGTACGCAAGGCTCGACCGGAACCAGATCTCGGCACTGACCTCGCCGACGACCTCGACGTCCTCGTCGAGCACCGTGGTGGTGTAGGTGAGCACGTCGGCCCGAGCCTCCACGGCGCCGTTGTCGACGCGGCCGCCGTGGCTGATGCTGATGCCCCCGGCCGCCGGCGTCGGATCGGCCGGGTCGTAGTGATAGCGGTCGGGATCCGAGTCGTCCGGGGTACTCACCGACAGACCACCGTCGCTCTGGAGGTGGAGATGCTGCGGCTCATAGCCCTTCGGCGGCCAGGATTCGAAGTCGCGCCAGGCGTCCTCGCCCATCACGAACAACCGCACCGGTGCCCGTTCGGCCGGCTCCTCGCCGCGCGCGTACGCCAGGCCGAAGTCGACCGCTTCGGCCGCTCCAGGAATCGTCAGGTCCACATGGGTCCAGGGCCCGACAGTGAGCCGGGCCGGCTTGCCGGCGTCCTGAAGAATCGCGAAGTCCCGCAGCTGACCCGGCAGGAAGACGTCGTACCAGCCGCCGATGGAACTGACCGGGACAAGCGTGCCGGCGACCCGATGGCGGTGGTCGATGCCGTCCCAGTGCGGATCGTCGGCATCATGGGCGAGAACGTCCTGGATGTACTGCGAACGCTCGCCGGTGGCCGCGACGTCCATATCCTGCAGGGGCAGCACGCGCAGGGCAGCGGCAGTCTTCTTGGTCTGGGCGTTCCTGCGGAACATCGCGAAGGGGCGCTCCTGGGTGGCGACCAGCGCACCCCACTCGAGCGGCAGCTCCAACGAACGACCGTCGGCACGCATGAACTCACTCGTCAGCGCCGATTCGGTGACTACCGGGATCATGGCCTTGACCTGCGGCGGCAGGCTGTCTGCAAGTGCCCACTGCACATAGCCCAGGTAGCTGATGCCGACCAGCACCATGGAGTCGCCGAACCAGGGCTGCTCGATCACCCAGTCCAACGTGTCCAGGCCGTCCTCGCGCTCCTGGAGCATGGGATCCATGACGCCACCGGAGCCGAAGCCGCCGCGGACGCTCTGGATCAGCACCTGGTAGCCGCGCTCGGCGAGCGGGCGGGCCATGATCGCGCCGAAGAAGCCAGAACGGCCGTACGGGCACCGGACGAGCGCGGTCGGCAGGCCCTCCGCGCCGCCCTTCGGCGTCCAGCGATCGGCCAGCAGCTCCACGCCGTCGCGCATCGGAACGCGCAGGTCGCGGTCGACGACGACCTTCCGCGTCAGTGGCTCGGAAAGCTTCATCTGGCGCTGGATGATGTGACTCATGAGGCTCATCGGTCGGTCTCCTTCTTCAGCACGGGCACGTCGGAAGCAGCCGTCTGGCGCACTGCGGCGGTGATGATGCCGAGCAGCCCGATGAGTCGGTCGGCGAGGTCCTCGGGGTCGAGCGGGTCCTCCGCGTCGGTCACCCAGGCGTTGATGAAGGCGGCCCCGCCGCCAGTGATGAAGACCGCCAGGTCATCGAGCTGCTGCGGGTCGTGGCCCTCCGCGAAGTGCGCCTCCACGGCACGCCGGTTGACCGGGAGGATCAGGCCGCCGAGTGCTTTGGTCAGCGCATGGGCGCTGGAGCTGTTCAGCATCGCCCGGTAGAAGACGCGATGCTCGGCGAAGTGCCGCGTCATGGCCAGCGCACGCTCGCGCCCTTCCGCCGACGCTTCTGCGAAACGTGGCAGCAGCCCGGTCCTGGCCAGGTCGAGCGCGCCTTCGAGCAGCAGGGCGTCGCGATCGCCGAAGTGCTGGTACACCAGCTGCCGGCTCACGTCTGCCGCCGACGCGATGTCGGAGATCGGAATCGCAGCCGTGCCCCGTTCGGTCACCAGGGCGATTGCGGCCTGGATCAGCGCCGCCCGCGAACGTCGGACGCGGCGATCCTTGGCTGGGGTGGCCGCGGCCAGCTCGAACTCCATGAGCGCGATCCTAGACACGTGTTAATTAATTCACAAGTGTCGCGAAAAACTTAGGCGTACGCCTCAGCTCACATCACGGACGGCCTTCCCAGGGGTTGCCGCCGTCTCCCCAGCCGCCCTCGCCATCGCCCTCGCCGTCGCAGGTGCCGAAGAACTCCGAGACCGGGTCGCACTCCTCGCCGTCGTCCTCTTCCTCCGGCGGAGCGGGCGGAGCGATCAGCTCCTCCTCGTGTCCGGTCTCGGGATCCTGGCCGTCGACGTAGACGGGCTCGGGGAAGTTCTCGACCTCCTTGCCCTCCATGGCCTTCGCCATGATGGCCGCCCAGGTCTCGGTGGGATAGTCGGCGCCGAAGTAGGACGGCATCCAGCCGCCGTCGAGCTTCCCCTCGCCGTTGCCGCGCGAGTAGCGGACCGAGGTGGCGATCTGCGGCGTGAACCCGACGAACCACGACGAGCAGACGTACTGCGCGTTGGTGCAGGTGCCGGTGCCGGTCTTACCGGCCACCGGCCGGCCGATGCTCTGGGCCTTCTGGCCCGAGCCGCTCTGCACCACGCCCTGCATCGCGTACGTCACGTCGGCGGCGATGTCCTCGGAGATCGCGTGCCGGGCGTTCTTCCGGCCGTTCCAGCTGTAGAGGACGTTGCCGGCGCGGTCGCGGACCTTCTTCACCACGTGTACGTCGTGGCGGTAGCCGCCGTTGGCGATCGTGGCGTAGGCGTTGGCCATGTTGATCGGGCTGACGTTGGCGCGGCCGAGGGCGATCCGGTCGTCGGCCTTGTGGTCGAAGTCGGTGGTGGTGCTGGGGATCCCCGGGAACTTCGGGTTCGCCTTCGCCGGGGCGACCCCCGCGGCGACCGCGGTGTCGTAGATCGCCTTGCGGCCCTCCTCGGGGCCACCCATCGACTCGGTCATGTCGATGAAGGCCGTGTTCACCGACTGCTCCATCGCCTTGAGCATCGTGATGTGCTGGCCGTAGTCCATCCCGTCCGCGATCCCGGCCTGCTCACCCTCGTTGACCACCTCGGAGCCGGCGTAGGTCGTGAACGGCGAGTCACCCGCCCACGTCGAGTTCAGCGAGTAGCCCTTCGCGATGGCCGCCGCAGTGGCGAAGGCCTTCATCGTCGACCCGGCGTGACCACCGGTCGCGGCCCAGTTGTGCTGGCTGTCGAGGTAGTCCTGGCCACCGTAGAAGCCGAGCAGCGCTCCGGACTCGACGTCGACCGAGGCGGTCGCCACGTGCAGGGCGTTCTTCTGCTCGGGGTCGCCCTTGACGTACGCCTTCCGGTTCTTCGGCTTCACGGTCTTGGCCGCGGTCGCCGACGCCTTCATGACCTTGGGCGAGAGTGTCGCGGTGATCCGGAGGCCACCGCTGTCGATCTTCTCCTCGGTGAACAGCGGCTTGCCCTGCGCGTCGGTGAGGCCGAGCAGCTCGGCCTTGATCATGGTGAGCGCGTGGCCGCGCTGGCCGCCGAGCCGGCTCGGCACCGTCTTCGCGGGGAACTTCGGCAGCGCGTCCTTCACCTTGTCGGCGTCGGCCTGCTTCAGGTAGCCGAGGTCGACCATGCCGGAGAGGACGTACTGGTAGCGGCCGAGCAGCTTCTCCTCGCCACGGAAGGTGCTGCTGGCGGGGTCGAAGCCGGCCGGGTTGTTGAGGATGGCCGCGAGCGCCGCCGTCTCCTGCAGCGACAGGTCCTTGGTGGACTTGGCGAAGTAGGCCTTCGCGGCCGCCTCGATGCCGTAGGCGCCGCGGTTGAAGTAGATCGTGTTGAGGTAGTCGGTGAGGATCTGGTCCTTGCTCTTCTGCCTGGTCAGCTTCAGGGCGATGACCGCTTCCTTCAGCTTGCGCGAGTAGGAGCGCTCGGCGCTGAGGTAGTAGTTCTTGACGTACTGCTGGGTGATCGTGGAGGCACCGCCCGAGGTGCCCTCGGTGGTGTTGGAGAACGCGGCCCGCACGATGCCCTTCACGTCGACGCCGCTGTTCTCGTAGAACGTACGGTCCTCGGCGGCCACCACGGCGTGCTTGACGGTCTCCGGGATCTCGTCGGCGTCGAGCTTGATCCGGTTCTGGTCGCCGTCCTGGTAGCGGCCGAGCTCGGTCTTGCCGTTGCCGTAGTAGACGAAGGAGGTCTCGACCTCGAACGCGGCGTTGGGGTCGGGCACCTTGATCCGGTTGTAGGCCACGATCGCCGTCACCGACCCGATCAGGGCGATGGCCAGGAACCCGACCAGCGCCACCTTCGCCGTGACCTTTCCCCAGCGTCGCCAGGTCGCCTGCGTCGAGGTCCGGGGTGTCGAACCCGTGGACGTCGAGCTCCTGGCCGCGGCCCACTTCTCCGCGACCCAGATCTTGGCGGGTTCGGCCTTCGCGAGCCAGGCGCCGGCGGAGGACGGCTTGGGCGCCGCACGACGCGCACCCGGCCTGCTGGGCGTGGTCCGGGGCGGCTCGGCCGCGATCCGTGGAGCGGGCGGAGGAGGTGGCCTCCACGACGGCGGCGGACCGGTCGGACCCTTCGGAGGCTCGGCGCTCCGGTGTTCCATTGCTCCACCTGACCTAGGCAACTGACTGCGGCGGCCGTTGATCCTACCCGGGTGGGTATGACAACGGAGGCCGACCCCGAAAGGGGCCGGCCTCCGCATCAAGCCGTACGCCGTGGCGTACGGCCTCAGATCCCCATGATCAGCTGAGCTTGAGGTCGAAGCGGTCGTTCTCCATGACCTTGACCCACGCCTTGACGAAGTCGTTGACGAACTTCTCCCTGGCGTCGTCGGCACCGTAGACCTCCGCCAGGGCGCGGAGCTCGGAGTTGGCACCGAAGACCAGGTCGACGCGGGAACCGGTCCAGCCGTTGGAGCTGGTGTAGGTCGCCTCGTCGGCGGACGGGGTCCACTGCTGGTCGTAGTCGAGCAGGTTGACGAAGAAGTCGTTCGTCAGCGCGCCCGGGGTCTTGGTGAAGACACCGAGGTCGGAGCCGTCCCAGTTGTTGCCGAGCACGCGGAGGCCGCCGACCAGGACCGTGGCCTCGGGGGCCGAGAGGCCGAGGAGGCTCGCCCGGTCGATGAACAGGAACTCGGTGGGGAGGTTCAGGAACCCGGAGTCGTAGTTGCGGAAGCCGTCGGCGACCGGCTCGAGCCAGGCGAAGTTCTCCGCATCGGTCTGCTCCTGGGTCGCGTCGACGCGGCCGGCGGAGAACGGGACCGTGACGTCCTTGCCCGCGGCCTTGGCGGCCAGCTCGATGCCCACGCCACCGGCGAGGACGAGCACGTCGGCGAAGGAGACACCGGTCGCGGCCGCGATCTCTTCGTACTTCGCGATGACCGGCTTGAGCTCCTCGGGCTGGTTGACCTTCCACGAGACCTGCGGCTCGAGACGGATGCGACCGCCGTTGGCACCACCGCGGTGGTCGGACGTACGGTGCGTGGCCGCCGCCTTCCACGCGGTGGAGACCAGCTGCTGCACGCTCAGACCGGACGCGGCGATCGCGGCCTTGGCGGCGGAGATCGCGGCCTCGTCGGTCGCACCACCCTCGGCGGGGAGCGGGTCCTGCCAGAGCAGGTCCTCGGCCGGGACCTCGGAGCCGACGTAACGGCTCTTCGGACCCATGTCGCGGTGGGTCAGCTTGAACCAGGCACGGGCGTACGCGTCGGAGAAGGCCTCCTGGTCGTCCCTGAACCGGCGAGAGATCTCGTCGAACTCCGGGTCCACGCGCAGCGCCAGGTCGGAGGTGAGCATGCGCGGCTCGCGCTTGCCCTCACCGTGCGCCTCGGGGACCATGTCGGAGCCCGCGCCGTTCTTCGGACGCCACTGCTTGGCGCCGGCCGGCGACTCGAACAGCTCCCACTCGTAGGCGTAGAGGATGTGGAAGAACTCGTTGTCCCAGCGGGTCGGGTGGTAGGTCCAGGTGACCTCGAGGCCCGAGGTGAGTGCGTCCGCGCCGACACCGGTGCCGTGGCCGTTCTTCCAGCCGATGCCCTGGTTCTCCAGCGGCGCGGCCTCCGGGTCGGGGCCGACCAGATCGTCGGGGTGGGCACCGTGGGTCTTGCCGAAGGTGTGGCCACCGGCGATGAGGGCGACGGTCTCCTCGGAGTTCATCCCCATGCGGCGGAAGGTCTCCTTGATGTCCACCGCGGACTTCATCGGGTCGGGCTCGCCGTTGGGGCCCTCCGGGTTGACGTAGATCAGACCCATCTGGACAGCGGCCAGCGGCGCCTGCAGGTCGCGGTCGCCGGTGTAGCGCTCGTCGTCGAGCCAGACCTTCTCCGGACCCCAGTAGATGTCATCGTCGGACTCCCAGACGTCCGCGCGACCGCCCGAGAAGCCGAAGGTCTTGAAGCCGCCCTCCTCCATCGCCACGTTGCCCGCCAGGACCATCAGGTCGGCCCAGGAGAGGTTCTTGCCGTACTTCTTCTTGACCGGCCACAGCAGACGGCGGGACTTGTCGAGGGAGACGTTGTCCGGCCAGGAGTTGAGCGGCGCGAAACGCTGCTGGCCACGGCCGGCGCCACCGCGACCGTCGTGGCTGCGGTAGGTGCCGGCGGCGTGCCACGCCATCCGGACGAAGAGCCCGGCGTAGCTACCGAAGTCAGCCGGCCACCAGTCCTTGGAGTCGGTCATGACCGCGGCGATGTCCGCCTTGACGGCAGGCAGGTCCAGGGACTCGAAAGCCTTCGCATAGTCGAAGTCCTCGCCCATCGGGTCGCTCACAGGGGCGTCCTTGGCGAGAATCTTCAGGTTGAGCTTGTTCGGCCACCACTCCTGGTTGGCACTGCCGGCGGTGGGGTGAACGCGGCCTGCGTTCATCACCGGGCACTTGCTCACGGCCTCTTCAGACATGAGATTCCTATCCGTTTCTGATCGGACTGGCTGCTGCCAGACGCTGTGATTCACATGTGTTGCGCCGGCCGATGACAAGCTCCGCCGGCGCGGGCTCTACCCCTGGGACAGGCTGCAGTCCGCGCAGGTGCCCCAGTAGATGACCTCGGCCTCATCGACCGTGAAGCCGTTGTCATCAGATGCCGTCAGGCAGGGCGCATGGCCGACAGCGCAGTCGACGTCGGCGATCGCCCCGCAGGAGCGGCAGACCACGTGGTGGTGGTTGTCCCCGACCCGGGTCTCATAACGAGCCACCGAACCGGACGGCTGGATGCGGCGTACGATCCCGGCCGCCGAGAGGGCGGCGAGGGAGTCGTAGACGGCTTGATGGGAGACGTCCGGAAGCCGCTCGCGCACCGCTCCGAGAATCGTCTCGGTGTCGGCGTGCGCGTTCTCGGTGACGGCCCCCAGAACGGCCACTCGCGGGCGAGTGACGCGCAGGGAGGCACCTCTCAGCAGCTGTTCGTAGTCCGTGTGCCCCACACCCCTGACACTACGCCAATTCTTGAATGAGTCAAGAAACGCCGGGGAAATTTCTGGCGCGGATCAACCCAGTTTCACGGTCTCCGGAGACTCCGGAGCCGGACGGGTCGCGAAGCGGCCTGCCATCAGTGGGATCAGGACGGAGATGGCCAGCGGGATGAGGAACATCGAGCGCTCGCCGAAGACCTCGGCGACCGCGGCGATGAGGGAGGCGGCGGCGAGGTAGCCGGCGTAGTTGGCGAGGTTGACGCGCGCGATCGCGTCCTCGGCGTTGTCCGGGGAGATGTGGGCAGCGGCGACGAAGGACTGCGGCGGGACCATCGCCAGGCTGCCGCCGAGGACGGCGAACCCGACGGCCGCCACGCTCCAGTGCGGGGCGACGACGATCAGCACCAGCGCGCCGACGCCGACGATGCCGCCGGTGCGGATCACCCGCTCGGGACCGAAGCGGGCGACGAGGCGGTCGCCGGGGAGACGTACGGCCAGGAGCACCAGCTGGTAGGCGGCGTAGATCGCCGGGCCGACCGCCGCTGCGGCGCCCAGTCCGTCGACGACATAGATCCCGCCCCAGGCGGAGGCCGCCGAGTCGATGAACCACATCGCGAACGTCGGCACCGCGACCAGGAGGAGAGGCAGCCACGGCAGCGGGGGCTTCGGGTGGTGCGTACCGCTGATCCGCTTCTCTGCCGCGTCGACCGCCTCCGGCGGCAGCAGGAGCCGGAACGTGGCGAGGTTGGCGGCCAGGCCGATGACGGCGATCGGGATCATGTCCAGACCCAGGGGTACGCCGAAGGCGATCGTCGCCGTCGCATAGACGGCGCCGAGGACGGCCGCCCCGCTCCACATCGCGTGGAACCCGTTCATCAGCGGGCGCCCGTACCCGTCCTGGGTGGCCGTGCCCTGCATGTTCATGGAGGCGTCGACGCCGCCGAGGAAGAATCCGTAGACGCCGATGAGGACCAGCAGGGTCACCATCGTCGGCGCGAAAGCAGGCGCGACCGCGGCCAGCGAGGCCCCGCCGAGCATCAGCGAGAGGGTCGCGGCGCTGCCGACCCTGGTCGCGAGGTGTCCAGCGGTCACACTGCCGATCGCCCCGACGGCGGTGGTGACTCCGAGCACCACGAACACGTCGCCCGCGCTGAGGTCGAGCTTGGTCGCGATCGACTCGAGCCTGGTGATCAGCGATGCGAAGGTCAGTCCCTGGACCGCGAAGGCGACGAAGACCGCCATCCGGGCCAACTGGAGTCGGGTCATGGACGCGAAGTCTGCACCCTCACGCTCCGTTGGTCGAGCGTTTCAGGACCGCCCTCGCTGGTTGAGCCGCCGTCGTGAGGAACGAGCGACGGCGTGTCGAAACCAACACAGTCCCCTCGGCGCTCGATAGGACCGTGTTGGTCTCGACACGCCTCCGCCTAGCGGCTCCGGCGGCTCGACCAGCGGGGCGTAGGTCAGTTGCCCTTCAGCAGCCCGTCGAGGATCTTCTCGCCGTCCTTGCCGTCACCCTTGCCGAGACTGTCGAACTCCTCGCGGAGTTCCCGCATCTCGCGCTTGGCGCTCTCGCCCTTCTCGACGAGGTCACGGATCTGCTGGATCTGGTCCTCCCACTCCTGGGACTGGCCCTCGTCGATGACGTTCCAGCCCTCGAGGTTCTCGCGCCAGCGGTCGAGCTTGTCGAGGCGGTTGAGAGTCTTGTTGTCCGACTTGTCGACGGGCTCATCAGCGGAGTCGTCGGAGTTGTCAGAGTTGTCAGAGTTGTCGGCGTTGGTGTCCGTGTTGTCGGAGTTGTCGGAACTCTGGGACGGCTGGGCCTCGGCGGGCGCGGGCTCGTAGGCGGCCAGCCAGGAGGCGGCGAAGACGCACGCGATCACGATCGCCACCGCGCCGAGGAGACGGCCGGTCGGGAACTTCCGAAGCGACCCGGGGCGCGGCCCCCGGACCGGAGGCGGGGTGCCGGGACTGGGCAGGACGCCGGTGCGGGAGTTGGCCAGCGCCATCGGCTCGTCGAGCAGGCGCGGCGCCATCATCTGGGTCGGACGTGGCGCCTGCCCGGCGGAGAGCCGGTCGGTGGCGTCGGGGTCGGCGCCGCTGAGGACATAGCCGAGCTCGTGACCGACCTGGTCCATCGACGGCCGGGCGGCCGGGTTCTTGTCGAGCATCCGGGTGACCAGCCGAGCCAGCGGCGCCGGCACCGCCCGGAAGTCGGTGATCCGCGGCACCGGCTCGCTGAGGTGCATGTGCAGGATCTTGACCGGGTGCGGTGCGGAGTAGGGCACCTTGCCGGTGAGCATCTCGAAGAGCACGCAGCCCAGCGAGTAGACGTCGGCGGGCGGCCCGACCGGGTCGCCGGAGGCCTGCTCGGGCGAGAGGTAGGACGGGCTGCCGATCACATGGCCCGTCTGCGTCAGCCCGGCGTCGACCCCTGTCATGGCGTACGCGATGCCGAAGTCGAGCACGGTCAGCCGGCCGTCGCCGTCGAACATGAGGTTGGCGGGCTTGATGTCGCGGTGCACCACACCGGCCCGGTGGGCGGCGCCGAGCGCGCCGGCGACCTGGCGGGTGTACTCGACCGCCATGTCGACCGGCATCGCGCCACGCTGCTGCAGCGGCTCGGCCAGGGTAGGTCCGGGCAGCAGCTCCATCACCAGGAAGACGTCGTTGTCGTCGCTGCCCGCGTCGAAGATCTTGACGACGTCGTCGTGGACGACCCGGGCGGTCGAGAGCGACTCACGGCGGAACCGCTCGGCCATCGTGGGGTCGTCCACATCACGCAGCAGCTTCACCGCGACATCGCGGTCGAGGACGGTGTCACGCGCCCGCCAGACCTCGCCCATGCCACCGGCTCCGAGCAGGGTGAGAAGCCGGTAGCGGCCGGCGATCGGGGGAAGCTCGTCCATGACGGAAATTATGCCGGGGTCACCCAGGAGCCGAAGAGCGGGATGCCTTCCCAGGCTCCTCCGCGTGCGACCGCCACCACCGCGTGCGGCCGGTCGAACCTCAGGTCGATCTGCCGCACCTTCGTCTCGCGCGGCGCCGCAGTGGCGGCGCGGACCATCATCCCGGTCACCGCGGCAGCCTTGAAGCCCTCACGGTCGTAGGACGCGACCGCCTTCTGGACGCAGACGGCCTCCGTCTCCTCCTCGACCGCGGCCATCACTCCGCGGGCGATCTCGGCGACTCCCGGCGCGGACGAGAGGTCGTGACGGTCCTCCGCGCTCCACTCCGGCAGATGGCTGCGCCAGCGGTCGGACGGAGCGCTGCCGAAGGCGGTGACCTCGCGGACGGTCCAGGCGTGCCCGTCCTCCTGGCCGGCATCGAAGGTGCGGTCATGGACCTCGCCGGCGTCGATCCTCCGGACGACCTCGTCGGCGGCCCGCCACACGTCGTCGGCGGACACGCCCTCCTCGGCGATTACGGAGTAGACCGAGATGCCGTCCTCGCTCGACGGGCTGGCGACCGCGACCGGGCCGGCAGCGTCGGTCTCCACGACGGCCTGGAAGCCGTCCTCGAGCAGCAGCAACCCGTCCTCGCCCTGCTCCAGCTGCTCGCTCCAGCGCGGCGTGACCACCAGCGCGGAGGCGAGCACGAGCAGCGTCTGGGCGTCGAGCTCGAGCGGGAACTCCTTGATCAGTCCGCGGGTGTGCTCATCGGCCCAGGCGTCGAGCCCGGCCTGGTCCGGGAGCGGGTCGAGCACGATCGGCAGGCCCTTGGTCAGCTCGACACCCGACCGCAGCCAGCCGGCAACCGCCGCCCCGATCGTGGGGTGCGGCGCCTCCAGCAGCGTCAGCGCGGCGGCCCGCGCGTCGGCCTTGTTCAGGCCCAGGATCTCGTCGGTCTCGGTCTCCGCCGCGGGCGCCAGCGAGGCGAGGAGCAGCCACAGACCGGCGTACGAGATCACCGGGGACTCGGCGGATCCGAGAGCGGAGCGGGTGGCGGCGGCGTACGTTCGGACCGCCTCGGCGGCAGCGAGGGACAGGGGCGTCTGCGTTCCCGACTTCTCCATGCTCGAAGACATTACGGGGAGAGCCACGACAGGTGACCCAAGTCACGATACGGTTATGTATCGAGCGAGGAGGCATCATGGCCAAGAAGTCGCGCACAGCAGGGCTGGACCCGGAGACCGAGTTCCAGGAGATCTCGAGGCGTCTGGGGCTCTACGAGTTCCCCTGGGACACGACTCAGGCACTCAGCTTCGCACTGTTCCGGACCTACGCGGTGCCCTCGATCGGCCGGCTGCTGGCCGACACGCACCAGTTCACCGAGAACACCCAGAAGCGCTACGACGACACCGCGCTGCTGCTGGAGGACGCGGCGATCGAGGACCTGGACAGCCCTCGCGGCCGGGCCGCGGTGCGGCGGATCAACCAGATGCACAAGATGTACGACATCTCCAACGACGACATGGTCTACGTCCTCTCCACGTTCGTGGTGATCCCCCGGCGCTGGAACCAGGAGTTCGGCTGGCGGCAGTCGACCCCCGACGAGCAGCTCGCCGCGCTGCGCTACTACCAGGCGCTCGGGAAGCGGATGGGGATCAAGGACATCCCGGCGACCTATGCGGAGTTCGAGCAGCTCCTCGACTCCTACGAGGCCGAGCACTTCGGGTACGACGAGGGCGGCCGTGCCGTCGCCGACTCGACCCTCGAGCTGCTGACGACCTTCTACCCGCGTCCGCTGGCACCGATCATCCGCATCTTCTCGCTGTCGCTGATGGAGCCGCACCTGCTGGAGGCGTTCGGCTACCCCGAGCCCGGGCGGCTCGCCCGGACGCTGTCGCGCGGGGCGCTGAAGGCTCGGGCGCGCTTCGTCGCGCTGCTGCCGGCACGGCGGAAGCCCGCGTACGTCCGGGACATGCCCCGCATCAAGAGCTACCCGCACGGGTTCAACACCGAGGACCTCGGCACCTTCGCGCCGGGCTGTCCGGTGCACCGGCCGGTCTCTGAACCTGTCTCCGGCACCAAGCCGTAGCCCACCCCTCCCCCACACTTCACGGGGCCTTCACCGGGCACCGCTTCGCTGTTGTCGATAACCCCCATATCGACAGGAGCACGTCCATGCCTGCCCCCAGCAACTCTCCTGATCTCGGCCCTGATCTCCGTGGCGCCCTCCGCGGCCTCGACCGCCGCCGCTTCCTGACCGTCTCGGCCGCCGCGACCGCGTTGGCCTTCACGACCGGCCTGCCACGTACGGGCGCCTTCGCCGCTCCGGCCGGCTCCCCTGCCGACATCACCTCGGACCCGTTCACCCTCGCCGTCGCCTCCGGCGACCCGCTGCCCGACTCGGTGCTGCTGTGGACCCGGCTCGCGCCGCTCCCGCTGGAGCCCACCGGCGGGATGCCGCCGTCGCGCTTCGACGTCGGCTGGGAGGTGGCACGCGACGCCGGTTTCAGACGCGTCGTACGTCGCGGCACCGCTGCCGCACACACGGAGTTCAACCACTCCGTGCATGCCGAGGTCCGTGGCCTGGACGCGGCGACCGAGTACTTCTACCGCTTCCGGGTCGGCCAGTGGATCAGCCCGGTCGGCCGGACCCGGACCGCCCCGGCCGTGGGGGCCGCGGTGTCGTCGCTGACCTTCGCCCTCGCCTCCTGCCAGCGCTATGACCAGGGCTACTACACGGCGTACAAGCATCTCGCCGGCGAGGACGTGGACGCGGTCTTCCACCTTGGCGACTATCTCTACGAGTACGCCGTGAACGCCTCCGCCGGGGCGCGCGGCTACACCGAGCCGCTGCCGGCACACCTCAACCACGAGACCGTCACGCTGGACGACTACCGGGCGCGCTACGGGCTCTACAAGTCCGACCCGGACCAGATCGCCGCCCACCTGGCGCACCCGTTCATCGTCACCTGGGACGACCACGAGACCGAGAACAACTACGCGGGCGACACCCCGGAGAACTCGGTGCCGCCGGAGGAGTTCCTGGTACGCCGCGCCGCCGCCTACCGCGCCTACTGGGAGAACCAGCCGCTGCGGCTCCCGCAGCAGCCGTCCGGTTCCGACCTGAGGCTCTACCGACGGCTGCGGTGGGGCCGGCTGGCGCAGTTCGACATCCTCGACACCCGGCAGTACCGCACCAACCAGGCCAACGGCGACGGCTGGAAGGTGCCGTCGGCGGAGTCCGAGGCCGAGTCGATGACGCTCCCCGGGAACGAGCAGGAGCAGTGGCTGATCGACGGCTGGCGCCGCTCCTCGGCTCTCTGGAACGTCGTCCCGCAGCAGGTCACCTTCTCCCGCCGCGACAACCCCTCCGGCGACGGCACCCGGTCGATGGACTCCTGGGACGGCTACCCCGCCTCCCGGCGCCGGATCCTCGACGGCTGGAAGGCGTCCGAGCAGTCGAACCTGATGGTGCTGACCGGCGACGTACACGTCCACTACGGGCTGAACATCCACGACGACTTCGACGACCCGTCCTCGCGGATCATGGGCACCGAGATCGTCACCAGCTCCATCACCTCGGGCGGCAACGGCGCCGAGCATCCCGCCAACTGGGCTGCCTACCTGGAGCGCAACCCGCACATGAAGTTCTACAACGGCCTCCGTGGCTACACGACCGTCTCCCTGAATGCTGACGGCGCGGAGATCACGTACAAGAACGTCGCCCAGGTCAGCACTCCCGGGGCGCCGCTGACCGTTGGCGGTCGGTTCTTCACCGAATCCGGCCGGCCGGGTCTGGTCGAGGCGTAGGAGGTCAGTGCGGCGCCCGGGTTGTGACAACAGGCTGCGGGGCGGCCCGCGGGGCCCCTACGCTCAGAGGCGTGACCCGTCCGCGGTACTCCCCCGCTGTCGGGTTCGTGGTCGCCGTGCAGGCTGCCGTACTGCTGGCGATGAGCCCGTTCTACGGGCCCCATCGGGACGAGCTCTACTTCGTCTCCGCAGGTCAGCGGTTGGCTTGGGGATATCCCGACCAGCCAGCGCTGACACCGTTGCTGGCGCGGGTCGCGACCGAGATCGCGCCGTACAACCTCGTCGTGCTGCGGTTGTGGAGTCTGCTGGCGATGGTCGGACTGGTCCTGCTGGCGGCAGAGTTCGCACGGCTGCTCGGCGGCAGGCGTACGGCGCAGGTGCTCACCGCGGGACTCGTGGCAGTCGGAGTGGTCACGATGACGTTCGGGCATTGGCACTCGACGGCCACGTTCGACGCGCTGGCCTGGACCGCGATCCTGGTGCTGGTGGCCCGGGCGCTGATCGCCGACGGCTGGCGGCAGCGGGGGCTGTTCTGGCTGGCGGCCGGGATCGCCGCGGGGATCGGGCTGGAGAACAAGCACTCGGTGGTCTTCCTCCTCGGCGCGATCCTGCTCGGCATCGCGCTCGTTCCGGCGACCCGGCGCAACCTGGCCATGCCGTGGCCGTGGCTGGCCGGCCTGACCGCGCTGGTCCTGTGGACTCCCAACCTCCTCTGGCAGCTCGAGCACGACTGGCCGGTGCTCGACCTCTCCGAGGACATCCGGGACGAGTACGGCGGGCTGGCCGGACGGATCGGGTACGTCACCCAGGCGCTGATCCTGCTCAGCCCGGTGATCACGCCGATCTGGATCATCGGGCTGGTGGCGCTCTTCCGGCGCCGCGAGTGGGCGCCCTTCCGACCGGTCGCCGTCGCGTTCGTGCTGGTCGCGGGCTTCTTCCTGATCGCGGGCGGCAAGGGCTACTACCTGGCCGGCCTGTTCCCGCCGCTGGTCGCGGCAGGCTCCGTGGTGGTCGCCGAGCGACTACGACCGCGCACCGTCGGCCTTCTCGGCGCCGGCCTGGCACTCCTGACCATCCCCGCCTGGCCGATCAACCTCCCCGTGCTCCCGGCGAAGACCTACGCCAGCTCCTTCTACACCGCCGCCGGCGAGGACCAGCTGGAGACGATCGGCTGGCCCCAGTACGCCGCCCAGGTACGGGCGGTCGTCGAGGACCTGACGCCAGCCCAGCAGCGTACGGCCGTGGTCTTCACCGCCAACTACGGAGAGGCGGGCGCACTGGAGTGGTATGGCATCGGCATTCCGGTCCACAGCGGGCACAACGGCTGGCGGTTCTGGGAGCAGCCCCCGACGGGCGCGACACCGATCGTCGTGGTCGGGTTCGAGGACCCCGACCGCTTCTTCGACGGCTGCCGGCAGGTCGCCTCGCTCCACAACCGCGAAGGTGCCGGCAACGAGGAGGACGGCGCCCCGATCCACGTCTGCGACACCGCGACACAGCCGTGGTCACAGCTCTGGCACTACAGCGCCTGATCTGCATCGGTCACCGACCACGACGTCCCGTCGTATCCGACAACGGCGAGATCTCGAGGTCCCCGGTCAGGTAGGCGAGGGTCGTGTCGTTGGACAGCACCACCCGGCGACCTTCGTCCGTACGCCGCTGCAGCGACCTCAACGTCGTGAGGACCTGCTCCGGGCGGTCGAGGAGCGGGTAGCCGACCCGGACGACGCCCTTGCGCCAGCGCCTCGGAATCAGCTGGATCCGATGACGCCGCGTCACCGTCCACGACGGCGCATCGCCCCGCGCCGTGATCTCGAGGAAACGGTTCCTCACCGTGATCCCGTTCGGGCTCATGACCTGCTCGAACAGGTCGACGCGGACGTCCGTCCACGCCGCCGAGACCGTCTCGGGGCCAAGCTCGACCGTCAGCGCCTCGGGCGTGATCAGAACTGCTCGTCGCAGTCTCAGCGTCGTCGCATGCTCGGCCACGACGACGGCGAAGAAGACCGCGAGGACCATGAACGGCAGCCCGATGAACAGATTGCCGGCCCGAAAGCCGATCCCCGCCGCCAGGCACAGCATCGCCACGAAGCACACCAACATCAGCTCTCCGCAGATGCCCGGCGCTCGCCTCAGCCGGATCACGATCCCGTCACCGGCGACCACACCCAGCCGCCTGATCCTGCGCGCGGCGCTCCAGGCCGGACGTACGCCCTTGGTGATCAGTCCATGCACACCGATCAGGAACAGCAGGATCCCGAAGCCGGTCCCCAGCAGATAGGGCCCGTACGTGCCACCGTCCGCCACCACCGACCCGACTCCGATGGCCAGCCCGATCAGGGCGTTGAACACCCCCGTGACCGTCCAAGCAACCCGGCGCACCGTCGCCATCCACGGCGAGCCCAGATCCTCATTCCCGACCACGCCGTAGACCTTAAGGGCCACACGGGACCATATTCACCCTGACGTCATCCGGCGCGACGTGTACGCCCTGATCGAGGCTTCGGCCTCTTCGGCGGTGATGTCCCCGATGAGGACTCGAAGGGTGAGGCCGTCGGAGAGCGCGAGCAGCTCGATGGCGCGTGCTCGTGCCTCGGCCTCCTCGAGACCGTCAGCCTCCTCGATGTGGCGGGTGCACTCCTCGACACCGACCCTCGTCGCCTCGGCCAGGATCCGGCGTACGGCGGTGTGGGTCATCGCCTTGGCGACGTAGGCGTACCAGACGGTGACGCCGATGCGGCCCGCGTCGGTGGCCGGGATCTGCTGGAGCAGGATGTGCAGGAGGCGGTCGCGCGGCGGACGGTCGGCGGTCGCCTCGTACTCGATGACGGCTCGTTTGACGAGCAGGTCGATGCCGGCGACCACCAGTGCGTCCTTGGTGCCGAAGTAGTGCTGTACGCGACCCATCGAGACCCCGGCCCGGGCGGCGACGGTCCGCAGGCTGACGCCCTCGATCCCCTGCTCGGCGACGATCTGCCAGAGCCCGGCGACGATCTCGAACCGGCGTTGTTCGTGGTCGACGGCTCTTGGCATGGCGCCAGGTTAGCAATACAGTCGCATCGCAATAGGTTTCAATGCGATCGCATCGTTATCGGGAACGTGAGGGACGGCATGAACGGGGACATCGAGGATGAGCACATCGAACCGCGCAGGAAGCGCCGGCGCTGGCCGGTGGTGCTCCTCACCGTCATCGCGGTCGTCTCGACCGGGTGCCTGGTGATGGTGCTCGGCACGAGCGGCCCCGGCGTCGGCCACTTCCGCACACCGGCTGGACGCCAGACCTACACCGAGGCGTACGCCGCGGCCTTCGCCGCGCTCCCGAAGCCGACCGAGACGCGCGACGTGGAGACCACGTTCGGCACGGTCCGTGCGTACGCCTGGGTCAACCCGGACCCGGTCGACGACGTCCCGGTCGTGCTGGTGCCGGGACGGGCCAGCGGCGTACCCATGTGGGGCGAGAACCTGCGCGACTTCGCCGAGCACCGCACCGTCTACGCCTTCGACGCGATCGGCGACAGCGGGCTCTCCGAGCAGACCCTGCCGCTGCGCGGGATGGACGACAACGCTCGTTGGGTCGAGGAGGCGCTGGCCGGTCTCGGACTCGACCGCATCCACCTGGTCGGTCACTCCCAGGGCGGCGGGCTCGCCGCAGCCGTCGCGGTGCGCCACCCGGATCGGCTGGCCAGCCTCACCCTGCTCGAGCCGATCATGACGTTCGGCATGCTGCCGGTCTGGGCGATCGGCTGGTCGGCGGTGGCTGCTCTCCCGTTCCTGCCCGACTCCTGGCGCGACCATGCGCTGAACCGGATCGGAGGCGTCGAGGACGACGAGGTCGATCCCGAGGACCCGATGGCCCGGATGATCGCCGCCGGTACGGCGCACTTCGACTCCAGCAGCCTGCCGACGCCCTCGCGGCTGAGCGACGAGCAGATCCGGTCACTGCGGATGCCGGTGTACGTCGCGATCGCGAGCGACAAGTCGCTGGCCGGTGGCGAGGACGCCGCCGAGAGAGCCGAGCTGCTCCCCCGCGCGACCGTCAAGGTCTGGCCGAAGACCACCCACTCCCTGCCCATGCAGGTCGCAGCCGAGCTCGATGCCGAGCTCGAGAGGTTCTGGGCGGACGTACGTTGACCGGCAGCCGTCAGTGCGAGTCGACCGCGTACAGCCGCGCCAGCGCCGACCCGATCACCAGGGTCAGCCGTCGTCCCTCCCGAGACCGAACGGCCGCCTCAGGCCCAGAGCCCGATGTACTCGATGAACACCCTCAATCCGCCGTTGAACTGGGCCGCGTTCGTGATCGCGTTGATGATGCGTACGACCCAGAAGACCACCAGCGTGTAGCCGATCCCGAGCGCGATCCCTGCGGCCGCGGCGCTCGTTCCGGTTGCCTTCGCTCGGCTCACGCCGAGGTGCCCGAGGACGACCGCGACGGCGATCGGAACGATCGAGGCGATGAGCAGGAGCCCCAGGATGAGCCAGACGACCGGGCGGTCCTCCATGTTGTAGAAGGAGTTGTAGTAGCTCTGGCTGACCTTCGGGATGCCGACGATCACACGCACCAGGGCGACGATCACAAGCATTCCCGCGCCGAGCCCCAGCCCGGCAAGCCCGAGCCCTACGCCGCTTCGCGGACCGCCAGCAGGTGCCGGAGCGCTCGTCGCGGACCAAACCGGTCCTGTCCCTGCCGCCTCGTTCGGTTGTGACATCGCGCCCTTTTCCATCAAGTTGGATCGCGCCCGTCCTGCCGGTGCTGGACGGCCTCGTATGGCCCGAGACGTTATCCCAAAGGTTTGGCACCCACGGGCAGATCCGCGCAGGTGAGCGCGTCGAGATGCGGGAGCTGCTCAGTACAAGATTTCTCGACGATTTGTGTTTGAAACCCGGAATTTGGGGTAGGAGAGAGTTACCAATCGCTCCGAACGTCTTGGGGGACCCTCTCGTGAACGTCGAAATCGTGGCGCCGCAGGTGAAGACCGCGGCCCGTTCCATCGGGACCGCGGCCGAAGCCGTCGCAGGTCTCGATCTCGAAGGCCCGATGGGCAAGGTCGCCTCCGCGCTGCCGGGAAGCACGTCTGCGGGCGCCGCCAACGGCCTCAAGACCGAGTGGAAGAGCGATAAGGACAAGTGGGTCAAGGACGCCCGCGATCACAAGACGACCACCGTCGCCGACGCCGACGCGATCGTGGAGGCCGACACCATCACGGCGCAGCAGGCGCGCTACCGCGAAGCAATGATCGGACGAGACTGATGGCCGTCACCTATGAGCAGCTGCAGAGCTGGAAGCCCGAAGAGCTCGACACCGCCGCGGACCAGCTCAACACCGCCCGCAAGAGCTTCCAGGACCAGCAGGACGAGATGGACGCCGGCAAGGTCCCCGACACCTGGGTCGGCGAGGCGTCGACCCGTGCCGAGAACCGTCATCGCCGGCTGATCGCCGACCTCAACGACATGGCGGCTCCGCTGTCCCAGGTCATCAACGCCCTCGACGAGGCCGCCGCCTCCATCAAGAAGGCCAAGGACAGCGCGAAACACGCCTACGACGACGCGACCGGCCGAGGCTGGAAGGTCTCCTTCTCCGGCGGCGTACAGATCACCGATCCGAGCCCGGACGAGAAAGACCCGGACAAGGACAAGGGCACGATGCAGCAGCTCGCCCAGACCATCCAGGATGCGCTGACCGACGCCGCGTCCGCTGACGCGGACCTGACGGCTGTCCTCAATCACGCAACCAAGGGCGACTACGACGGTGGCGATGGCACGATCGAGCAGGCCAGCCTGCCGCCCGAGCTGCGCAACCTGCCCGAAGACGAGCTCATCGACAAGATGCTCAGCGACCCGGGCAAGTACGACGGCTACATCGACGCCCTCCCGCCGGACGCTCAGACACGGCTCGGCAAGGAGATCAGCGACCGCCTCGACAGCACGCTGAACGACGACGACTACAAGCTCAGCAAGGAAGAGGCCGACCGCCTCAACTCCATGCTGAGCGCGTACACCGACGACGACACCGTCGCCGCGGGTCTCTACAGGGACCTCGGCGCCGACGGCACCGTCGCCAGCATGTCGAGGATCGAGGAATACCTGCGTATGCAGTCCCCGGATGGGGACTCTCTCAACACGCTTGCCTCCAACCTTCGAAACGGCCTCGCCTCGGCCTCGAACAGCCCAGGCTTCCCGGCCGAGCAGTTCGGCCACGACATCGTGAAGTACGCCGGCCCCTCCGGGCTCTACCTCTCCGACGATGAGCAGGATGCCCTCCGCGACCGCTACCCGAACTGGGGCGGCACCGGTGGCGCCTCGGTCCTCACCTACCTGATGAAGGACCACGACCTCAACGGCAACCTCGTGCTCGGCGCCGCCGAGGAGCTCGACCGCTTCGAGCGGGCCGAGAACGCCGTGATGGATGCCAAGACCTGGTATCAGCACACCGGTCACAGCCCGCTTGACACGGGCAACGAGGGTGGCTGGGGCGATGACCCGATGGCCGCCATCTTGGGCAACCTCGGTGACCACCCGGAGCAGGGCTACCAGTTCCTCACGGAGGACAAGGCGCGACAGGACTACTACTTCGACAAGCGCACGTGGCAGGCCGACGGCTACGCCGGCGTCTCGGAGCTGGCCGAGGGCATCGGCACCAGCCAGGAGCTCCTCAAGGAGCACCCGCAGGAGACGACAGGCCTCGTGTCGAAGTTCTTCCACGACGTGTCCGACAACGAGGGCTTCAACGCCGAGGACGCGAAAGCAGCCTCACCCCACGTTGCGGAATTGATGAAGTTCTACACCCCAGGCGTCGACGCAGCGCTCCACAACCCCGGGTCCGGCGAGCCCGGCACAGAGCCGTTCAAGCTCGACCACTACGGCAACATGGACCCGTACCCGAAGTTCTACAAGGATGACCTCGAGAACATGATGAAGGTCTCCATGAGCACGCAGGACGGGATGACCAGCATCGCCGAGGGCGTCGGCACCTTCCAGCAGACACAGATCAACAACATCGCCGCCGAGCTGGCGCAGAACCCGAATGATCCGGGTCTGCGCACGGAACTGCGCGACGTTCTCGAGCGTGGTGGTCACCTCCAGGGATTCGCCGAGCGTGCCGTCGGCGATGTCGAGATCGACGGCGCCAAGGACCGGGACGCTCAGCGTCAGGCGTTCATCGATCTGACGAGCGAAGTGGCCGGGATGGTGCCTCTCCCGGGCGCCGAGCAGGTCGGTGAGCTCGGCAGCAAGCTGATCGACTACGGCGTCGGCCAGGCGATCGACCTCGGCAAGGACGCCGCCGGCGAGAAGTTCGCCAACGAGGCTGCCGCGGCGACATCGAACGCTGAGACCCGAGCGTCCGAAGGGGTCAACCGCGTCGAGCTCAACGCGTTGTTCGCACTGGAGCGCGCCGGCGTGATCGACATCCCGCCCTCGGATGAGACCTTCGTCAAGGACGGCAAGATCATCAGTCTGTCGGACGTCCCAGCGGGCGACGTGGATCGCTACGCTCACGAGGCGATGAACTACCTCAACGAGTACGTGACCGCCGGCGACTTCGAAGGGAGCTACAAGAATGCCTTCCTGGATTACTACAAGAAGGAATAGGTTCCGCCTGGCTGCCGCACTGTGTGCGACACCGTTCCTGATGACCGCCTGCGGCGGCGACACGACACTGCTGGACACCGACGCGCTTCCTCAGGTCGAGGAGACCAACGATGGAAACATGGGGGCGCCCGGGACTGGCTGGTGTGATGCGCTTGCGTATCTGGAGACAGCGAAGTTGTCGAACGCCGCAGACGGGACCACCGGCGACCAGTACGTACTCGAGAACGGGGATGTCGTAGGCGCCACCGTGTTCGTTCCCGGGGGCGGGGACTACCCCGACGCCTCGTCGATGCTCACTGCCATCAAGGAGTCCGTCGACGAGTGCTCGGCAGATGCCGATAACGGCGACTACGGCGAAGCCACCTTGGAGCCGATCAGCGGCCTCCCCGACGGGGCCATGGGCTTCACGTTCACGAGTACGTCGTCAAACCCTGTCGAAGTCGGCAGCATCGCGTTCGCGGAGACGGAGGACGGACGCCTCGTCGGCGTTGGAGTGACGCACAGCGGGGAGGGCGAGGCATCCGTGGATGTGGCGGACCTGCTCTCCACGGCGCTCGAGCGAGCCGCCGACGTGGACACCACCGGCTGAGCACACCCCAGGACACGACCAGCGGCGCTGGTACGACGGTTGAGGCCGTCGTACCAGCGCCGCTGGCATTTCTGTATGCGGTTAGGACTTGACCCGGCTCCACTACTCAGTGCTACTATGTACTGGTAGTCAGCATTACTGAGTAGTGGAAGGGAGGTGCCCGATGGGCAAGCAGATGACCGAGATGCTCAAGGGGACGCTGGAGGGGATCGTGTTGGCGTTCCTGACCGGCAACCCGGCGTACGGATACGAGATCACGACCTGGCTGCGGAGCCAGGGGTTCACCGAGATCGCCGAGGGCACGGTCTACGCGCTGCTGGTCCGGATCGAGAAGAACGGACTGGTGGACGTCGAGAAGCGGCCGTCCGAGAAAGGGCCGCCGCGGAAGGTCTACTCGCTCAACACAGATGGCGAGAAGTACCTCGAAGAGTTCTGGACCACCTGGGGGTTCCTGGCCGAACGGCTGGAGAACCTCCGTACGGAAGGGAAGTAAGGCATGTCGATCCGATCAATGTTCGAGGCCGTCGTCGGCGAGCTCGAGCTGAAGAAGCGCTGGCGGCAGCTCAAGGCCCGCAAGCAGCAGCTTCCTGAGAACCACCGCAAGGCGCACGACGCGGTCGAGCGCTACCTGATGTACTCCGCCGGCATCGCCGACGGCGCGACCGTGACGGCGATGGCCGAGGACCTCCTCGAGCTCTTCGAGCAGGGCGCCGCGGACGGCACCCCGGTCAGCGCGATCGTCGGTGACGACCCGGTCGAGTTCGCCGAGGAGTTCGCCAGGAACTACTCCGAGGGCGCCTGGATCAAGAAGGAACGGGCCCGGCTCGACGAGGCCATTCAGAACATCACAAATGAGCAGGGCAAGGAGGACGAGTCATGAGCGCGACAGCTGCCATCTCCGTACGGGGATTGGAGAAGTCCTACAAGGACAACCAGGTCCTGCGAGGGGTCGACTTCGAGGTGGCGCGGGGCACGATCTTCGCGCTGCTCGGGTCCAACGGAGCCGGAAAGACCACGGCCGTACGCATCCTCTCGACGCTCTTGAAACCTGATGGCGGCGCAGCCTTGGTCGAGGGCGCATCGGTCGTCGACGACGCGCAGCGGGTGCGGGAGGCGATCTCGCTGACCGGCCAGTTCGCGGCGGTCGACGAGATCCTGACCGGGCGGGAGAACCTGATCCTGGGGGCGAAGCTGCGCCACCTCCCCTCCCCCGGCGACGTCGCCGACGGGCTGCTGAAGCGCTTCGACCTGGTCGAGGCGGGCGCCCGGAAGGTCGCGACGTACTCCGGTGGCATGCGGCGGCGGCTGGACATCGCCATGTCGCTGATCGGCTCGCCGTCGGTGATCTTCCTCGACGAGCCGACCACCGGGCTGGACCCGGAGGCGCGCCTGGAGGTGTGGCGGGTCGTTCGCGAGCTGACCGCGCAGGGCACGACCGTCCTTCTCACCACGCAGTACCTGGAGGAGGCCGAGCAGCTCGCCGACCGGATCGCCATCCTGCACGGCGGGACGATCATCGCCAACGGCACCCTCGCCGAGCTCAAGGCGCTGCTGCCGCCGGCGAAGGTCGAGTACGTCGAGAAGCAGCCTTCGCTGGAAGAAATTTTTCTTTCACTCACCGGATCGACCAACCGAGGAGCACAGTCATGACCAAGCACGCATTCGCCGATGCCGGCACCCTGCTGGGGCGCTCGCTGCGGCACATCACCCGCAGCCCGGACACGATCATCACCACCGCGCTCACACCGATCGCGATGATGCTGCTCTTCGTCTATGTGCTGGGCGGCGCGATCCGGACCGGCACCGACAACTACGTCAACTATGTGCTCCCCGGGATCATGGTCATGGCGATCGCCTCGGGCATCGCGTACACCGCGCTTCGGCTCTTCACCGACATGAAGAGCGGGATCTTCGAGCGGTTCCAGTCGATGCCGATCGCCCGCTCGGCGGTGCTGTGGGCGCATGTCGGCACCTCGATGGTGGCCAACATGCTGACCATGGTGATCATCCTGGGCGTCGCGTTCGTGATGGGGTTCCGCACCTCGGCGGACCTGGGCGCCTGGCTCGCAGTCGCCGGGATCCTGGCGCTGCTCACCCTGGCGCTGACCTGGCTCGCGGTCATCCCTGGGCTGGCGGCACAGACCATGGAGGGGGCCACCGGGTTCTCCTACCCGCTGATCTTCCTGCCGTTCATCAGCTCGGCGTTCGCGCCGACGGAGACGATGCCCGGTCCGGTGCGCGCCTTCGCCGAGAACCAGCCGGTCACGTCGATCGTCAACACCATCCAGGCTCTCTTCGCGGGGCAGCCGGTCGGTGACGACATCTGGGTCGCGCTGGCCTGGTGCGTAGGCATCCTGGTCGCCTCGTACGTCGCCGCCATGGCTGTCTACCGACGCAAGATCAGTTGAGCCCGGCCACAACAAGTACGGCGAAGAGCCGATCTACCCCTTCCGGTGGTAGGTCGGCTGCTCGTCGTTCCTGAGGTTGCCGCGGTAGAAGCCGGTACGCAGCTCGTAGGTGTATTCGTCGAGCTCGGGCATCCCGACGTCTGCCGCGTACGCGAGCTCGGCCTCCGCGTCGTAGGGAACCCGGACCCACTGGATGCCGAACGGCGCCTCCTGGTCGCTGTCCATCACGCCCTCGAGGATGACGTAGACCGGTGTCGGGTCGCTCATGCAGTTGCCGACGCTGCCGGTGTTGAAGACCGTGCGCCTGTCCCGGTCGGTCTCGTAGTAGGGATCATGGGTGTCGGCGTACCCGACCATGTCCGGCTCCGGGACGTCGAGACCGGTCGCCTCTGTGTTCTGGAACAGACCCAGGAATTCCTGCTCGTCATGGTCGAACCTGACCCGTCGGTGGACCGTCTCCTCGGAGGCATGAAAGAGCCGGATCCGGCGGCCGCTCATCGTGAAGTCGTAGGAAAACGGGAGCGTACGCAGCCACTCCGCCTGCTCCCACGCCTGCAGCCGCCACCACATCAGCCCCACCGACTCGCGGCCGAAGTCGGGCTCCGGGGCGAGGAGAAAATCCTCCCAGTTGCCGAGGATGTTGACCTCGCACCGCTCTCGGCAGATCTCTGCTACCTCTCGGCCTCGCGGGCCCTTGCCGACGTAGTCGCCCAGGTTGAAGATCCGGGTGATCCCTCTCGCGTCGATGTCTGCGAGGACGGCTTCTAGGGCGGTCAGGTTGCCGTGTACGTCCGAGATCAGCGCTATGCGCTCTGGGGTCATGGGCGCAGGCTATGCGATGGCTGGGAGACTGGCCTGGTGAGGATTCTGGTGACAGGCGGGGTGCGCTCGGGGAAGTCGCGGCATGCTGAGTCGCTGCTCGCAGCCGCGCCTTCGGTGGCGTACGTCGCGCCGGGGCCGACGGTCGAGGAGGAGCCGGATCCTGACTGGGCTGCACGACTGGCCTCGCATCGGGCTCGGCGGCCGGAGGGGTGGCGTACGGTCGAGTCTCGGGATCTCGCGGGGGCGCTGGCCGAGGGGCTGACCAACGGTGACGCGGTGATGGTGGACTGCTTGGGTACCTGGCTCACGGCCGTCATGGATTCCCGCCAACTGTGGGAGGCCACGTCGGAGATGGCGACCGCGGCGGTCTCGGCGCTGGTCGAGGACGCGGCCGCCGTGCTGGATCAGCAGGGCGGCGATGTGGTGCTGGTGACCAACGAGGTCGGGCTCGGGGTCGTGCCGGCCCATCGATCAGGCCGCCTCTTCCGCGACCTGCTCGGGCTGGTCAACCAGCGGCTGGCCGCGGCGTGCGACGAGGTGCATCTCGTCATCGCCGGACGGGTCCTGAAGCTCTAGCCGGTGCTCAGGGTGACCAGGATGGTCGCCAGCGCCGCCTCGACGGCGGCACCGAAGACGTCGCCGGTCACTCCCCCGAACCGCCGAATCGCCCGCAGGATGATCGCGCCGACGACGGCTGCGGCAACGGCGGCCGCGAGGGCTCCTCGCCACCACGGCAGACCGGCCCAGGCGCCGGCGCCGGCGAGGGCGGCCGCGACGACGGTCCAGACGAGGACGGTGACGAGCGGTGACAGGGTCTGGGTGAACGTACGCCCTAACCCGTCCTCGCGTGCCGGCCTGATACCGCGAGTGCAACACAGCGCCAAGGCCGCGCGCGAGGCGCAGACGGCGACAGCTGCGAGAACCGAGGTGCGTACGACCTCCCCTTCCAGCAGCGAGGCGAGTGCCGCCACCTGGAGACCGAGGACGAGGACGATCGCGGTGACGCCGGCGGGGCCGGAGGTGCCGGTCTTCATGACCGCCAACGAGCGATCGCGGTCATAGGACGCCGCCATGCCGTCGACCGTGTCGGCGAGACCGTCGAGATGGAGGGCCCGGTTGCCGGCGACCACGACGCCGATCGCGAGGAGGGCGGTGACCAGGTGCGGTAGCCCGATGAGCTGCCCCAGGAGTGCGATAGCGGCGGCCCCCAGCGCGAGCGGCAACGCCGCCAACGGCGCCACCGCCATCGCCATCGCGGCACGACGGCGATCGACGTGCTCAGGAGGAGGCACGGGCATCGCGGTCAGCGTGCCGACCGCGAGACGCCAGGCGTCCCGCACGAGCATCAGGCAGGATCTCCCGGAGCGAGCTCGGAGAGCAGTGCGACGTCGCGCAGCAGGGCGACGGCACTGCGTACGACCGGCACGGCGGCGACGGCGCCGGAGCCTTCGCCGAGCCGCAGGTCGAGGTCGAGCAGCGGCTCGAGACCGAGCTTCTCCAGGGCCATCGACTGGGCGGGCTCGGTCGAGCGGTGTCCGGCAGCGAACCACGTCGCGGCCCCGGGTTCGATCCTGTCGGCGGTGAGGGCACAGGCCACGCTCATCAGGCCGTCGAGAAGGACCGGGGTGCCGCTGCGGGCGGCTTCGAGAAGGTAGCCGGTCGTCGCGGCGAGGTCGGCGCTGCCGAGCGCGGCGAGGGTCTCGATCGGGTCGCCGGCGCGCTCACCGGCACGGTCGAGGGCCGCGGTGATGACGTCGGTCTTGGTCCGCAGCGCATCGTCGCCGATGCCGGTCCCACGACCGGTGACCTCGCTCGCCGGCAGCCCGAGCCCGGCGGCCACCATCGCCGCCGCGGGCGTGGTGTTGCCGATGCCCATGTCGCCGCTGATCAGCAGCTGGGCTCCGGCAGCGATCTCCTCGCGCGCCACCGCAGCGCCGGCCTCCAGCGCGGCCCGGGTCTCCTCGGCGCTCAGCGCGTCCTCGAGGTGGATCGCGCCGCTCCCTCGCCGGATCTTGTGCTGGGTCAGCGCCTCCCGGGTGGCCTCGTCGAGGTCCGGAAACTCCTCGTCGACGCCGAGGTCGAGCACCCGGACCTGTACGCCGTGCGCCTTCGCGAGCGCGCTGACTCCGGCCCGACCGCCCAGGAACGTACGCACCATCGCGCCCGTGATCGCGGGCGGGAACGCCGAGACCCCGTGCTGGGCGACGCCATGGTCACCGGCGAAGATCACCAGTCGTACGTTCTCGACCGGCCGCGGCGGCACCTCGCCCTGGCACGCGGCCACCCAGACCGCCAGCTCTCCGAGGCGGCCCAGGGCTCCGGGCGGCGTGGCCAGGGCTCCCAGCCGCTCGGCTGCCTGGTTGCGTACGTTGTCGTCTGCGGTCCGGATCGTCACCTCGGCAAGGTACCCCACCTCACGGAAGGGCGCGGGAGACGCCCTGGGCGGCGACCTTGAGGGCGGAGACGAGGCGGAGGCGGTTGCGGCGGAGGTCGGAGACGACAATGCCGAGGGCGCCGACGACCCCGGAGCCGGTGGTGATCGGGACCGCGACCGAGCAGGCGCCGAGGGTCATCTCCTCGGCGGTGGTCGCATAGCCTTCGGAGATCACCCGGTCGAGCTGGCGCCGCAGCAGGCCGGGGGTGGTGATGGTGTGGCGGGTGAACGGCTTGAGCGGGCCGGCCAGCACCCGGTTGCGTACGTCCTCGGGGGCATGGGCCAGGAGCACCTTGCCGACGCCGGTGGAGTACATCGGCAGGCGCGAGCCGACCGAGGAGACGATGGGTACGTTGCGGGTGCCGCGGAGCGTCTCGAGGTAGAGCACGTGGTCGTCCTCGCGAACGGCCAGATGGACCGTCTCCAGGGTCGCGCCGTAGAGGTCGTGCAGGAACGGGGCCGCGACGGAGCGCAGGTCCGTGGCGACCGGGGCGAGCAGGCCGGCGTCCCAGAGCCGACGGCCGACGGCGTACGTCCCGTCCTCGCCGCGCACCAAAGCACCCCACTCGACCAGCTCGGCGACCAGGCGGTGGGCGGTCGGGAGGGAGATGTCCGCGCGGACCGCGAGCTCGCTCAGCGTGAGCCGGCGATGACCGGCGTCGAAGGCGCCGATGAGGCCGAGGACGCGGGAGGCGACCGTGCGGCCTCCACTGCCTCCGGCCATCTCGCCCACCTCTTTCGCTCAGCGGAAGTCCGCGCTTTCATCGTACGCCTCCGGCACCTAGCGTTCGGAGCGTGACAGCGCCCACCAAGAAACAACCAGTCGAGGCTCAGGCCGACCTCTCGGCCGAGATCGCCAAGCTCGAGGCCGACTCCGCGGGCCAGAACGTACGTCAGCCTCTGCTGAACTACCCGCCCTACCGGTCCAGCATCCTGCGCCATCCCACCAAGGACCCGCGCCATGCCGACCCCGAGACCATCGAGCTGTGGGCCCCGTGCTTCGGGAACTCCGACGTGGACCCGTTCGAGGCGGACCTGACCATCGCCGGCAGCAACGAGCCGATCGGCGAGCGGATCACGGTCAGCGGCCGGGTGACCGACGGCGAGGGGCGTCCTGTGCGCAACCAGCTCGTGGAGATCTGGCAGGCCAACTCGGCGGGCCGCTACATCCACAAGCGCGAGCAGCACCCGGCGCCGCTCGACCCCAACTTCACCGGCGTCGGCCGCTGCATCACCGACTCCGAGGGGCGCTACCGGTTCCAGACGATCAAGCCCGGCCCCTACCCGTGGGGCAACCACATCAACGCCTGGCGGCCGGCGCACATCCACTTCTCGCTCTTCGGCCGCGCGTTCACGCAGCGGCTGATCACGCAGATGTACTTCCCCAGCGACCCGCTCTTCGCGCTCGACCCGATCTACCAGTCGATCACGGACCAGAAGGCTCGTGATGCCCTGGTGGCGACGTACGACCACGACCTCTCCACCCCCGAGTACTCGATGGGCTACAACTGGGACATCGTCCTGACCGGCCCGAGCCGCACCTGGACCGAGCCCGAGGAGGGCGACCTGTGAGCACCGCCATCCCCACGCCAGGCCAGACGATCGGCCCCTTCTTCGGCTACGCGCTCCCCTACGAGGGCGACGCCGACCTGGTCCCACCCGGCAGCCCTGGCTCGATCCGGCTGCACGGCTGGGTCTACGACGGCGCCGGCAACCCGATCCCCGACGCCCTCCTCGAGATCTGGCAGACCGACGCCGAGGGCAACGTCCCGCAGGCCGAGGGGTCGCTGCACCGCGACGGTTGGACGTTCACCGGCTGGGGCCGCGCCGACACCGACCTGAACGGCCACTACACGTTCTCGACGGTGCTCCCGGGTGCGTCCGCAGAGGGCTCGGCACCTTTCTTCGCGCTCACCGTCTTCGCCCGCGGTCTGCTCGACAAGCTGCACACCCGGATCTACCTGCCCGAGCACCCGGCCAACGCCGGCGATCCCCTGCTGGTGTCGCTGTCCGAAGACGAGCGTGCGACGCTGGTGGCAACCGCGGACGCAACCGGGTTGCGATTCGACATCCACCTCCAGGGCGACCGCGAGACCACCTTTCTCACCTACGGCTGAGGAGTCGAATGTCGCTGCTGTGGCCCGGCGAGGAGCGCGCCGGGGATCTCTTCTCCGAGGCCGCCTACCTCGCCGCGATGGTGCGGGTCGAGGAGGCCTGGCTGGCCGCTGTCGCGTCCTCCGGGATCGCCCCGGAGGAAGCGCGTACGCCGCTGGTCGGCCTGGTCTCCGCGGACGACGTCCCAGTGCTCGCCGAGGGTGCTGAGGCCGGGGGCAACCCCGTCATCGGACTCGTGAAGCTGCTGCGTGGCCGGCTCGACGGTGAGGCCGCCCGATGGGTCCACAAGGGCCTGACCAGCCAGGACGTGGTCGACACCGCGCTCGTGCTCTGTCTCGCCGACGTGCTCGACCGGGTCGAGGACGAGCTCGCCGCGCAGGCCGCTTCGCTGGCCGGTCTCGCCCGGCACCACCGCGCCACGGTGATGTCCGGCCGCACCCTGACCCAGCACGCGGTGCCGATCACCTTCGGGCTCAAGGCCGCGACCTGGCTCTCCGGCCTGAGCGACGCCGCCGAGGCCCTGCGCCGGACGCGTACGTCCCTGCCCGCACAGATCGGAGGCGCGGCCGGCACCCTGGCGGCGGTCGTCGGTCTGGCCCGGCTCCGCGGTCTCGGCGATCCCGTGACCGCCGCACAAGAGGCGGCCGCGACCGCGGCGACCACGCTCGGGCTGACCCCGCGAGTCCCCTGGCACACCAACCGCGCCCCGCTGACCGCGGCCGCCGACGCGCTGGTCACCGCGGCCGACACCTGGGGCCGGATCGCCACCGACGTCACCCTGCTCACCCGCCCGGAGATCGGCGAGCTCGCCGAGCCGGCCGGCGAGGGGCGCGGCGGTTCGTCGACGATGCCGCACAAGTCCAACCCGGTGCTCTCCGTCCTCATCCGTCGCCACGCGCTCGCCGCTCCCCCGCTGGCCTCCACGCTCCACACCGCAGCGGCGACGTACGTCGACGAGCGTCCCGACGGCGCCTGGCACGTCGAGTGGGAGACCCTGCAGACCCTCGCCCGTCGCAGCGCCGTCGCCGCCTCGCAGACCACCGAGCTTCTCGCCGGGCTCCGCGTCGATGCGGCCCGGATGCGCGCCACCGCCGAAGCCGCGGGCGCGGACCTGCTGGCCGAGCAGCGGTCGCTGACCGGGTTCGTGGGTGGCGAGATCCTTGCCGGGACCGAGGCGGCCGCAGGGCTCGACGACTATCTCGGTGCCGCGGACACCCTCATCGACACGACTCTCGCCCGCGCGCACGAAATCTGGAAGGACCTGCAATGACACCGAGGATCACCCCCGTCGAGCTGGCCGGAGACCCGAGCAAGCCGATCCTGGTCGTCGGCCCGTCCCTCGGCACCTCGGTGACCGCGCTCTGGGCCGCCACCGCCGAGCTGCTCGCGGACAGCTTCCACGTCATCGGCTGGGAGCTCCCGGGCCACGGCCACGGCACCCCCACCTCCGACGCCTTCTCGATGGCCGACCTCGCCGCGGGCGTGCTCGCCTGCATCGACCGGGTCCTCACCGACCGCGGCGAGCGCCACGGCACCTTCGCCTACGCCGGCGACTCGGTCGGCGGCGCCGTCGGCCTCCAGCTCCTGCTCGACGCACCCACCCGGGTGAGCGCCGCGGTGCTCACCAACACCGGCGCCAAGATCGGCGAGCCGGAGGGCTGGAACGACCGCGCGAAGACCGTACGCGCCGCAGGCACCGCCTCACAGGTCGCCGGCTCCACCCAGCGCTGGTTCGCCCCCGGCTTCCTCGAGCGCGAGCCCGCCCGGGGCGGCGCCCTGCTCCACTCGCTGCGCGACGCCGACGCGGAGAGCTACGCGCTGGTCTGTGATGCGCTGGCGGCGTACGACGTCCGCGGCCGGCTCGCCGAGATCGCCGCACCGGTCCTGGCGATCGCGGGTGTCGACGACGCCCCGACCCCGCCGGCCTCGCTCGAGGAGATCGTCGTCGGGGTGCGCAGCGGGCGGCTCGTCAGCCTCGACGCCGTCGGTCACCTCGCTCCCGCCGAGGCACCGCACGCCGTCGCCAGCCTGATCACCTCCCACGTGACGGCCTCGGACCAGGCCTACGCGGCCGGTATGAACGTACGCCGCCAGGTGCTCGGCGACGACCACGTCGACCGGGCCACCGCCGCGATCACCAACATCAACCGCGACTACCAGGACCTGATCACGCGCTACGCCTGGGGCACGATCTGGACCCGCCCCGGCCTCGCCCGCCGGGACCGCTCGATCGGCGTCCTCACCGCCCTGGTCGCCGGCCGCCACTTCGACGAGCTCGAGTTCCATCTCCGCGCCGCGCTCACCAACGGGCTGACCCGCGAGGAGATCATCGAGGTGCTCCTGCAGACCTCGATCTACGTCGGCGTACCCGCCGCCAACACCGCCTTCGCCGTCGCCAACCGCGTCCTGAACGACTGAGTCCGAACCGCGGTCCGGACTCTCACTTCGCCGACCTTCCAGTACGCCGCATCAGCACGATCGCCGCGACGAGCGTCCACACCATCGACCCCACCCGGCCCAGCGGCAGGAAGAGGTTGGCGTAGTAGACGGCGAGGGAGATCACCGACAGCATCGACAGCGTGCCCACGACGTACCCGAGGGTCGCGGTGCCCCTCCCCACCGCGCCGATGCGGACGAGCTGACGCGAGGCGGCGAAGGCGACGAAGCCGAGCGTGGTCACGTTCACCACGCCGCCGGCGTAGAAGCCGGTGAGGCGAAGCGTCGCGAGGGTGTCGGCGGAGAGGTCGGCCGCGAACACCGCGGAGACAAGGGTGATCACCGAGGACACCAGCATCGCGGCCACCGAGACGCCGGCGACCACGCCCAGGGCACGGTTGCCGGTCATCGGCACCACGACGCGGGCGAAGACCGCGAAGCCGATGACCGAGACGGCTTGCAGGATCGCTCCGGAGATCGCCGCGAGCGGGTTGGCGACCAGGAAGGCCTTGATCTGCTCGCCGGGATCGGTCGGTAGCGGGATGTCGCCGGTGGCGAACATGCCCGCCACCGGGCTCACCGCCAGGTAGGCGACCAGGAAGACCGCAGCCCCTGCGATCGCCCGGTTGTGGGCAGAGCGGGACACGGCTGTAGCTGCCTGTGAAGACGTGGTCGACGTGGACATTCTCGAATCTCCTCGCTTGCTCGGATGGGATGACTCGAGCCTTCCGCTGTCGCTCCGGCCGGGCGTCCGGTCGGACGCGGCATCGACCTACGCAGTTCTACGTACGCCTGTGTCGCTTGTCGCGGCCGCGACAAGGCGTCAGGCTGTGTCCTGATGTCGTCCACCGCAACCGTCGTCGGCGCCGGGCCCAACGGCCTGGCGGCTGCGATCGTGCTCGCGCAGCAGGGCGTGAAGGTCACGGTCGTCGAAGCCGCGGAGACCGTCGGCGGTGGGACGCGCACCGCCGAGCTGACCCTGCCGGGGCTGCGCCACGACATCTGCTCGGCGATCCATCCGCTCGGCCTGGCCTCACCGTTCCTCTGCGGCCTCGAGCTGGAGAAGTACGGCCTGACCTGGCGTTTTCCCGAGGTCGAGCTCGCCCATCCGCTCGACACAGGCACGGCAGCGCTCCTGCACCGTTCCGTCGAGGAGACGGCCGCAGGCTTGGGTGCCGACGGACAGCGCTGGCAGCAGGTGTTCGGCCCGGTCGTACGCGGCTGGGACGCGATCTCGGACCACGTCCTCGGTCCGATGGTGCGACTCCCCCGGCATCCGTTCCGCCTGGCCGGCTTCGGGATGCGCGCCGCGCCACCGGCCACCGTGCTCGCGCGGGCCTTCCGCGAGGAGGCGGCGAAGGGGCTCTTCGCCGGATGCGCGGCGCACGCTTTCCAGCCGCTGGACCGTCCGGGCCCGGCCGCCGTGGGCACCATGCTCGTGGTGAGCGGGCATCGCTACGGCTGGCCGGTCGCCGAGGGCGGCTCCCACGCGATCACCCTCGCCATGGCCGAGCGGCTCGAGGAGCTGGGCGGCACCATCGTCACCGGCACCACCGTCCGCAACCTCGCCGACATTCCGGACGCCGATGTCACCTTGTTCGACACCAGTCCAGGCGGCTTCGCCGACATCGCCGGTTCCGCCCTCCCCGAGCGGCAGCGCCGGGCGATGCGGAGGTGGCAGCACGGCCCCGCGGCGTACAAGCTCGACCTCGCGGTCCGCGGGCCGATCCCGTGGCGTGACCCGGAGGTCGGCCGCGCCGGCACCGTCCATCTCGGCGGGACGATCGCCGAGGTGGCGACCAGCGAGCGGGAGATCGCGGCGGGCAGGATGCCGGAGCGTCCGTTCGTGCTGCTCGGTCAGCAGTACGTCGCGGACCCGTCCCGTTCGGCGGGAGACCTCAACCCGGTCTGGGCCTACGCGCAGGTCCCGCACGGCTACGAGGGCGACGCCACCGACGCGGTGCTGGCCCAGATCGAGCGCTTCGCCCCCGGCTTCCGCGATCAGATCGTGGCGACGCACGTCACCACACCGGCCGACTACGCGGCGTACAACCTCAACTACGTCGGGGGTGACATCTCAACCGGCGCCAACACCCTTCGCCAGCTCATCGTCCGGCCCACCCTCGCCGGCTACGACACCGGCATCCCCGGGATGTTCCTCTGCTCCGCCGCCACCCCGCCCGGCGCCGGCGTCCACGGCATGTGCGGCTACCACGCCGCCCACCGCGCTCTACGCCACCTGGATGGGGATCACTCCCCCGCCCGGTGATCGGCCCACCAGCCGGCCCACCTCGTGTCGAGCTGCCCGAAGTCGGTGCCGTCGAGGCCGTACGTGCTGAGGATGGCCATCGACGTGCCGGCCGGGTCGGCGTCCGACGGCGCGGTGCCGGCGATCACCAGCAGGCCCTCGCCCCATGCGTCGACCGTCACGCCCAGCTGGTGCGCCGAGCGGAACCAGACCTCGCCAGTCACGTCCTCGCCGGCGATCGTCGTTGTGTAGCGGCTGCCCCGGGGCTGGTCGGCGACAGCGTCGAGGCCGAGCCGCTCGATGACGGTGCCCGAGTAGGTGCCGCGATCGGCGAAGAACAGCGTGCGGCGCGTCATGCCGGGCCGGCGCTCGAGCGCGAACCGAAGCTGATGCATGAACGACGTCCATCCCTCGGTGACATCGTCGTAGTACGAGTCCCAGTCCGGGTTGCCGGACAACGGCGCACGAGTCAGCGTGATTCGGACACCGTCGCCGTCCGGCTGGATCTCGAATTTGTCGCCGCCGTTGACGACCAGTGTGCGCCGGTCGGCCTCCTCGACGACGTCGGTGAAGTAGATCGAGTCGATCTCGGCCTCGGCCTCATCGGTGTCCCAGCCGTGCCACTGTCGGATGGCGGCCGGATCCCGCAGCGCCTGCCACGCGGCATCGGCCGAGGCCGACGCGGTGACCTCGATCCGCGGCGTCTCGCCGCGCTGAATGTCATTCATCACTCTGCTCCTGTTCGGACGGTTCGGCCACCGCGGCCGGGGCGGGATGCCCGCCGATGACCACGCGGTACTGACGACCGGTCGGGCTGTCGAAGCTTTCGGCCGTACGCCGCAGCGCTTCGGTCAGCTCCTCGGTGAATCTGTGCACGTCGGCGGCGTCAGCGAAGCGCACGGCGGCCTCGATCGTGAACGTGAGCAGGCGCTTGCCCTGCTCGTCTGCCTTGACCTGCATACGGGCTACATCCCGCACGGTGGCTGCCGCGACCCCGACCAGGTGGTCGGCGGCGAACTGGTCCATGATCCGCCCGGCGCTCTCAGCAGACTCGGATCCGCGGCCCATCACCGATGGGTCGACCACGATCGCACCCGGCTTCGCACGCACGATCCGCTCGACGAATCCGCGGCGCTTCCGCTCCTCGACCAGCTCCACCAACCCGGCCGACTCGAGCGCCCGCAGATGGTAGTTCACCCGCTGGCGAGGCAGCTCGAGCACGGCAGCGAGCTGGGTGGCCGACGTGGGCTCCTGCAGGTGACCGAGCAGCTGCCGACGAATAGGCGACAGCGCCGCGGCCACCCGGTCCGGCTCGTCGACATAGATGATGCCGTTGCTCACAAGATCCAGGATGCAATTGACAAACAGATTTGTCAATTGAGGTGATCGCCCCAGAAACCAGGTGCCACCGACGTACGTCCTGGCTAACGTCTGGCCCATGCCGCAAGCCCGTCTGCGCACCGAGCGCCTCGACCTGGTCCCGCTTTCCGAGGAGCATCTGCCGTTCCTCGTCGAGCTCAACTCGGACCCCGTGGTGCTCCGCCATCTGTTCACCCGCGCGCTCAGGCCGGAGGAGACCGAGGAGCGGATGCACAAGTGGATCCGGGTGGCGAAGGAGACGGAGGCGCTGGGCAAGTGGATCGGGTACGCGGCCGGTGAGGCCGTCGGGCTCTACATGTTCGAGCCGCCCGACAACCCGCCGCGCACCGATGCCGCCGAGCTGGGCTACCGGCTCCCGCAACGCCAGTGGCGCAAGGGCTATGCGAAGGAAGGCTCGCTCGAGCTGCTCCGCCACGGGTTCGAGGACCTCGGGATCGATCGGGTGATCGCGCAGACGATGGCGGTCAACGAGGCGTCCCGCGCGACCATGGTCGCTGTCGGGATGAGCTTCGTACGCGCCTTCCACGAGACCTTCGACGAACCGCTCGCCGGGCACGCCGACGGCGAGGTCGAGTACGAGGTCACCCGCGAGACCTGGCTCGCGCGCCACGCGGGGTAGGCTGCGAGCACGCTCGTGGCGCAGGAACCCGGTGAGAGTCCGGGGCGGTTCCGCCACTGTGACGTCCGTACAGCTTCTGGGCACGGACACAGCCAGACACTGGCCACGGGCAATCCGACCGATCGACGGGGCGAGAACCCCTAGGAGGAACTCGGCATGGCCGACTCTGCACGCGTACGCATCGCCCTTCTGTCCACCTCGGACACCGACCTGCTCTCGGCCCGTGCCAGCGGCGCCGAGTACGCCTGGGCGAACCCGTCGCGAGCGACCGATCTGGAGCAGGTCGTGGCCGACGCCGACCTGGTCGTCTTCCGGCTCCTCGGCTCGCCCACCGACCTGTGGGACGGCCTGAGCGCCGTCAAGGAGCGCGGCACGCCGGTCGTGGTCCTCGGCGGCGAGCAGCAGCCGAGCGCCGAGCTGATGGAGCACTCCACCGTTCCGATGGGTGTCGCCGCCGAGGCTCACCGCTATCTCGCCGAGGGCGGGCCGACGAACCTCGCCCAGCTGCACGCGTTCCTCTCCGACACGGTCCTGCTGACCGGCTTCGGGTTCGAGCCGCCGGCCTCCGTCCCGGCCTGGGGCGTCCCGGAGCGGGTTGTGAACCCCAGCGTGGCCCATGGGTCACCCTCAGCTTCACAACTCCCCAGGATCGGGGTGCTCTACTACCGCGCCCACGAGACCAGCGGGAACACCGCGTTCGCCCACGCGCTGGCCGACGCCATCGACGCGACTGGCGCGGCCACCGGCGTACCCGTCTTCGCGGGTTCCCTCCGCTCGGCCCCCGATGACCTCTACGAGGCGCTCGGCACCCTCGACGCGCTGATCGTGACCGTGCTCGCGGCCGGTGGCTCCGTGCCTGCCTCGGCGAGCGCCGGTGGCGAGGACGAGGCCTGGGACGTGGAGCGGATGGCGGCGCTCGACATCCCGGTGCTGCAGGGCCTGTGCCTGACCAGCTCGCGCGCGGAGTGGGAGGTCTCCGACGACGGCGTCACGCCGCTCGACTCAGCCAACCAGATCGCGATCCCCGAGTTCGACGGGCGGATCATCACCGCCCCGTTCTCCTTCAAGGAGCTCGACGAGCAGGGTCTCCCCCACTACGTCGCCGACCCCGAGCGCACCGCGCGGGTCGCCCGGATCGCGGTCAACCACGCCCGCCTGCGGCACACGGCCAACCCCGACAAGCGCCTCGCGCTGGTGCTCTCCGCCTACCCCACCAAGCACTCCCGGATCGGCAACGCGGTCGGCCTGGACACCCCGGTCTCCGCGATCCGGATGCTGCGCCGGCTCCGCGAGGAGGGCTATGACCTGGGACAGGACAACGAGGTCGTACGCATCCTCGACTCCGTCGCCGCCGAGGAGGGCGACACCGCCGCCGGCGACGCGCTGATCCACGCGCTGATCGCGGCCGGTGGCCAGGACGAGGAGTGGCTGACCAACGCCCAGCTCACCGACGCCCACGTCCGCATCTCGAAGGCCGACTACGACAAGTGGACTGCGGATCTCCCGGCTGACCTGCGCGAACAGATGGTCGAGACCTGGGGGCCGACGCCGGGGAGCCTGTTCGTCAACGACTCGGGTGAGCTCGTGCTGGCCACGCTCCAGGCCGGCAACATCGTCATCCTGATCCAGCCGCCGCGCGGGTTCGGCGAGAACCCGGTCGCGATCTACCACGACCCGGACCTGCCGCCGTCGCACCACTACCTCGGTGCCTACCGCTGGCTCGAGCACGGCTTCCGCGCCGACGCCGTGGTCCACCTCGGCAAGCACGGCTCGATGGAGTGGCTGCCCGGCAAGAACGCCGCGCTCTCGGCGTCCTGCGGCCCGGATGCGGCCATCGGCAACATGCCGCTGATCTACCCGTTCCTGGTCAACGACCCCGGCGAGGGCGCCCAGGCGAAGCGCCGCGCGCACGCCACGATCATCGATCACCTGGTGCCGCCGATGGCACGCGCGGAGTCCTACGGCGACATCGCGCGGCTGGAGTCGTTGATGGAGGAGTACGACCGGATCTCGTCCATGGACCCGGCCAAGCTGCCCGCCATCCGCGGCGAGATCTGGCAGCTGATGAAGGCCGCCGAGCTCCACCGCGACCTCGGCATGGAGGAGCGGCCCGAGGACGACGACTTCGACGACTTCATGCTCCACATCGACGGCTGGCTCTGCGAGATCAAGGACGCCCAGATCCGCGACGGCCTGCACATCCTGGGCGCCGCGCCCGAGGGCGAGGCGCGGGTCAACCTGGTGCTCTCGATCCTGCGCGCCGCGCAGGTGTGGGGCGGCGTCGGCGGCGCCGTGCCCGGGCTGCGAGCGGCGCTCGGACTCAAGGAAGGGGTCTCGACAGGCTCGACCACCGGGAGGTCAGCGGTCGACGAGATCGAGACCCAGGCTCGGGGGCTGGTCGAGCGGATGGACGCGGCCGGCTGGGACCCGGCGGTCGCCGAGACGCTCCACGACGACCCGGCCGTGCGCCAGGTGCTCGTCTTCGCCGCCGAGCAGGTGGTGCCGCGGCTGAACGGGACGACCGACGAGCTGTCCGCCGTCCTGCACGCGCTGGACGGTGGCTTCGTCCCCGCGGGGCCGTCGGGCTCGCCGCTGCGGGGGCTCGTCAACGTACTCCCCACCGGGCGCAACTTCTACACCGTCGACCCGCGCGCGGTGCCGTCGCGGCTGGCGTGGCAGACCGGGCAGGCGATGGCCGACTCGCTGCTGCAGCGCTACCTGGACGAGACCGGCGACTACCCGACATCGGTCGGGCTCTCGGTGTGGGGCACGTCCGCGATGCGTACGTCCGGCGACGACGTCGCCGAGGTGCTCGCACTGCTCGGGGTGCGCCCCGAGTGGGACGAGGCCTCCCGCCGGATCACGCACCTCGACGTCATCTCGCTCGAAGAGCTCGGCAGGCCCCGGATCGACGTGACCGTACGCATCTCCGGGTTCTTCCGCGACGCGTTCCCGCATGTCGTCTCGATGCTCGACGACGCGGTCCGGATGGTGGCCGACCTCGACGAGTCGGACACCGACAACTTCGTCCGTGCGCACACCCTCGAGGACCTCGCCGATCACGGCGACCAGCGCCGCGCGACGTCCCGGATCTTCGGCTCCAAGCCGGGTTCGTACGGTGCCGGGATCCTGCAGGTGATCGAGGCCGGCAACTGGCGCTCCGACCAGGATCTCGCCGACGTCTATACGGCGTGGGGCGGCTTCGCCTACGGCCGCGACCTCGACGGCGCCCCGGCGGCCGACGACATGCGCGCCAACTACCGCCGGATCAAGGTCGCCGCCAAGAACGTCGACTCCGCCGAACACGACATCGCCGACTCCGACGACTACTTCCAGTACCACGGCGGCATGCTCGCGACCGTCCGCGCGCTGACCGGCAGCGAGCCGAAGGCGTACGTCGGCGACTCCACCTCCCCCGACGCCATCAAGACCCGCACGCTGCAGGAGGAGACCAACCGCGTCTTCCGGGCCCGGGTGGTCAACCCGCGCTGGATCTCGGCGATGCAGCGCCACGGCTACAAGGGCGCCTTCGAGCTGGCCGCGACCGTCGACTACCTCTTCGGTTTCGACGCGACCGCCGGCGTGGTGCAGGACTGGATGTACGAGAAGCTCGCCCGTGAGTACGTCCTGGACGAGACCAACCAGGAGTTCATGCGATCCTCGAACCCGTGGGCGCTGCGCGGCATCGTCGAGCGGCTGCACGAGGCTGCCGAGCGCGGGCTGTGGGAGTCTCCCGACCCCGAGCTCGTCGCGGCGATGCAGGAGATCTATCTCGACATCGAAGGTGATCTGGAGGAGGAATGAGTTCTTCTGGCAAGCGTCGGATCAAGATCATCGGGGTCGGCCCCGGTGACCCCGACCAGGTCACCCTCGAGGCCGTGGCCGCGATGCGGTCGGTCGACTTCTTCCTGGTCACCGACAAGTCGGGCACGGTCAAGCAGGGCATGCCCGACCCGCTGGTCCGGGCTCGCGAGGAGCTGCTCGACCGCCATCTCGACGAACCCGCCCGGGTGGTCAAGGTCGCCGACGCGCCCCGCGAGCGGCGTGAGGAGTTCACCGGGACCGACGCGGAGTACCGGGCCGCCGTCGCCGACTGGCACCGGGCCCGGGTCGAGCGATATCTCGCCGTGCTGGCCGAGCACCCCGGCGACGTCGGCTTCCTGGTCTGGGGCGACCCGGCCTTCTACGACTCCACGATCCGGGTCGTCGACCAGATCTCCGAGCAGCTCGATGTCGAGGTCGACGTCATCCCCGGGATCTCCTCGGTGCAGCTGCTCGCCGCCCGGCACCGGCTCGTCCTCCATGACGTCGGGCGCCCGCTCTACGTCACCACCGGCCGCGCCGTGCTCGAGGCCGTCGAGGCCGGGCACGACAACCTCGTGGTGATGCTCAACCGGGTCGTCGACCTCCCCGGGCTCGAGGACTGGCGGATCTGGTGGGGCGGCAACCTCGGCACCCGTGAGGAGGAGCTGGCCGCGGGCACGGTCGGCGAGGTCCTTCCGGCGATCGAGGAGGCACGCACTCGGCTGCGCGAGAAGTCCGGCTGGGTCATGGACATCTACCTCCTGCGGGCTCCGAAAGCATGAGCGGCCTGCTGGTCGCCGGCACGACCTCGGATGCGGGCAAGTCGGTCGTGACGACCGGGCTGTGCCGGGCGTTCGCCCGCCGCGGCGTCAAGGTCGCGCCCTACAAGGCCCAGAACATGTCCAACAACTCGATGGTCTGCCAGGCCTCTGACGGGACGACCGCCGAGATCGGCCGGGCGCAGTGGGTACAGGCGCTGGCGGCGCGGGTCACCCCGGAGCCGTCGATGAACCCGGTGCTGCTCAAGCCCGGCTCCGACCGCCGCAGCCACGTGGTCCTGATGGGGCATCCCGCGGGCGAGGTCTCCTCCCACGACTGGGAGGCGGGGCGCCGGCATCTGGCGACCGCGGCCCATGCGGCGTACGACGATCTCGCCTCTCGTTTCGACGTGATCGTCGCCGAGGGCGCAGGCAGCCCGGCCGAGATCAATCTGCGGGCCGGCGACTACGTCAACATGGGCCTGGCGCGGCATGCCGGGCTGCCGACCGTGGTCGTCGGCGACATCGACCGGGGTGGGGTGTTCGCGGCGATGTACGGCACCCTGGCGCTCCTAGAGCCCGAGGACCAGGCTCTGATCAGCGGTTTTGTGGTCAACAAGTTCCGTGGCGACGCCGGGCTGCTCAAGCCCGGACTCGACTCGCTGGAGTCGCTCACCCGGCGCCCGGTCTTCGGGGTGCTGCCCTGGGAGCCGTCGCTGTGGCTCGACTCCGAGGACGCGCTCGACCTCGACGGACGGCGTGCGGAAGCCGGCGCCACCCGCAAGGTCGCGGTGGTACGCCTCCCCCGGATCTCCAACTTCACCGACGTCGACGCGCTCGGCCTGGAGCCGGACCTCGACGTCGTCTTCGCCTCCTCACCGGCCGACGTCGCCGACGCCGACCTGGTCGTCCTGCCTGGCACGCGGTCCACGATCAGCGACCTGGCCTGGCTCCGCTCGCGTGGCCTCGACGTGGCCCTGGCCGAGCACGTACGCCGCGGCCGCCCGCTCCTCGGGATCTGCGGCGGCTTCCAGATGCTCGGCGGCGTGATCGCGGATCCCGACGGTGTCGAGGGCTCGGTCGCCGAGGTCGAGGGGCTGGGTCTGCTCGACGTACGCACCGACTTCACCCCCGCCAAGAACCTCCGCCTGCCCACCGGGTCGGCGCTCGGGGTCGAAGCGAGCGGCTACGAGATCCACCACGGCCGGATCACCCGCGGCGACGGGGTATCGGAGTTCCTCGGCGGCGCCCGCGCCGGCAACGTCTTCGGCACCATGTGGCACGGCAGCCTGGAGGGCGACGCGCTGCGCGGCGCGTTCCTCGAGGCGACGCTGGGCCGCGACCCGTCCACGGTCTCCTTCCCGGCCGCCCGCGAGCGCCGCCTGGACCTGATCGGCGACCTCGTCGAGGAACACCTCGACGTCGATGCGCTGCTCGACCTCGCTAACTCCCCCGTCGGTCGAGCCGACGTCGTGAGGGACGAACGACGTCGTGTCGAGACCAACACGTTCACCCCGAGCGCGACAGCGGACCGTGCTCTCGGCCGAGGGCATACCGCAGGTCGCAGTGGTGATGGGCTCCTGCACCGCCGGT
>NZ_JBEXJF010000040.1:0-49157 GCF_040608935.1 Nocardioides sp. NPDC004968 | reverse complement strand
GGTCGGGAGGTTCTGCGCCCGAAGCTGCTCCACGATTCCTTAAGGAATTGCTGCCGGGGGAGCCGCACCAGCGGCTCCGCAACGTTGGCCGAGTGCGTCACTGACGCTCCTCCACCTGCTTCTCGGTGTCATCGAGCGACTTCTGCAGGTCCTCGACCGGGATCTTCACCAGCTCGGCGGTGTTGCCGGAGGTCTCGTAGACCCCCTGCTGCACGTCCTCGTTGGTCTGGAAGATCTCGACGAGCTTCTTGTAGGTCGCGTTGTCCTTGTCCTCGGCGCGTACGGCGAAGATGTTGACGTAGGGGAGCGCCTTGGGGTCGGAGGGGTCGTCGGTTGCGAGCGCGTCCTCGAACTTCAGGCCGGCGTCCTCGACGAAGTCGTTGTTGATGATCGCCGCGGCGACGTCGGGGAGCGAGGAGGCGGTGATCGAGGCCTGGACCGCCCTGACCTTCACCTTGGACGCGGCCGTGTCGACCTCCTTGACGGTGCTGAACGGGGTGCCACCGTCGGTCAGCTCGATCAGGCCCTTGGACTGCAGCAGCACCAGGCCGCGGGCCTGGTTGGTCTCGTCGTCGGGGACGATCACGGTCTCGCCGGCCTTGATGTCGTCGAGCGAGGTGTACTTCGAGGAGTAGAGACCCAGGGGATAGGTCGCGGTCGAACCGAGCGCCACCAGGTCGTCGTCGTTCTGGACGTTGTAGTCGGCCAAGAAGATGATGTGCTGGAACTGGTTGAGGTCGAGCTCGCCCTCCGACAGCGCCGGGTTGGGCTGGTTGTAGTCACCGAAGTTCTTGACCTCGAGATCGATGCCCTCTTCGCGAGCGGCGTCCTGGAAGGTGTTCCAGTAGGGGTCGTCGGCGCCGACGACGCCGATGGACACCTTGGTCAGCTCGCTGCCGGCGTCGTCGTCGCGGGTGAGGAAGAAGGCGAGGCCGCCGATCACGATGGCGGCGGCGACGACGATCCCGATGATCAGCGGGAGCTTGGACTTGGGGGCCTCGATGAGCGGGGTGGGCTCAGGCGTGTTGGAGGACACGGGTGGGAACCTCTTCTGGACGTTGAGAAATGCTGGGACAACGCGGTTGTTGTCCACCAACACAGTAGACTTAACGAAGATCACACCCGCGTACGCGGCCACACCCCGAGATCATGTCATCGACATGCCTCGAGGTGTGTTAGGCGCCGTTCACGCGAGGTCGCGTCGCCTCATCACGACCACCGCCGCGATCGCGGCGACCAGGACGTACGCCGCCACGGTGACCAGCGCCCGCTCGCCGGAGATCGCGTCGAGGACGCCCGGGGTGCCGTTGGGCCCGCCGATGATCGCGCCTGCCAACGAGCCTCCGGCGGTGCCCGGGAGGGCGTCGGTGACGGTCTCGATGCCCGGGAGCAGGCTGCCGACGCCACGGAGCAGGTTCTCCACCACCAGCGACCAGACCAGCCCCAGTCCGACGGCGAGCGCCGGCCCCTTGGCGAGCACGCCGACGAGGAACCCGAGCAGCGCCCACATCTCCAGCACCAGGAACCCGGAGCCGAAGGACTGCGCCAGGTCGCTCATGGCCGGCATGGTGATCGACTGGCCCTCGCTCGCCGCGATCGCCACCGAGACACCCGCGCACAGACCCAGGGTCGCGGTCATCATCGCGAAGATGAAGATCGTCACCGCGGTCAGAGAGCCGCCGACGGCGGCGAACCGGCTCGGCCCCTGGGTGAAGACGGTCTTCCAGGTGCCCCAGCCGAACCCGTTGCCGGCCACCAACGCACCGACCACCATCGCCAGGGCACCACCGAACATCGGCAGGCCGCTGACGATGACGTCGGGGATCGCGCTCGGCATCAGCTCGGAGAGCAGCTGGGCGTTGCTGGCGCCGTCGCCGGCGAAGTTGTCGTCGCCGGTCTTGTAGGCGACGTAGTTGAAGACGTACCCGAAGGAGAGCGACAGAGCCAGCCAGGCGCCGACGATCACCCAGATCGCCGACCACTTGCGCAGTCGCAGCAGCTCGGCGGAGGTGCTGTTCACAAAGGCGTTCATGACACGAGCTCCTTGTTGCTGGTCATCTCGAAGAAGGCGTCCTCCAGGGAACGCTCCGCGACAGTGACCTCGTGGACATCGATGGAGTGGGCGACCAGATGACGTACGACATCGGGGGCCGCGGTGACAGGAAGGTCGACCTCGAGCGTCTCGTTGCCGATGCGGCGTACGCCCTCGTCGCCGGCCATCCGCATCAGAGCCGCCAGGGCGGCGTCTTCGGGGGTGGCCCGGACGCGTAGGGTCGCGCCACCGCGCAGGTCGGCGACGGTGGACTCGCGCAGCAGGCGGCCGTTGTTGATCACACCGACGCGATCGCAGATCTCCTGCACCTCCGCGAGGATGTGGCTGGAGAGGATCACCGTCTGGCCGGCCTCGGCGAGCGAGACGACGAGGGCCCGCATGTCGGCCATGCCGGCCGGGTCGAGCCCGTTGGTGGGCTCGTCGAGGACCAGCAGGTCCGGTGAGCCGAGCATCGCGGCGGCGACGCCGAGGCGCTGCTTCATCCCGAGCGAGTAGCCCTTGAAGGCGTCCTTCGCCCGGTCGGCGAGGTCGACCATCTCGAGCACCCGGTCGACCTCGGTGTTCGGCAGCCCCTGGTAGCGCGCCAACGTGCGCAGGTTGTCGCGGCCGTTCAGGTAGGGGTAGAAGCCGGGGCCCTCGATCAGGGCGCCGATGCGGGCAGTGACCTCGGGTCGTCCGGCGGGACGACCCAGGACGCTGGCCGTTCCGGCGGTGGGCCGGATCAGGCCGAGCATCATCCGCAAGGTGGTCGTCTTGCCGGCCCCGTTGGGGCCGAGGAAGCCGTACACCTCGCCACGCATGACGGTCATGCTGACCCGGTCGACGGCGAGCCTGTCGCCGTACCGCTTGGTCAGCCCGTCGGTCTCAACCACGAGTTCGTTCATGCCTCTCACGCTCTCGTGACCGCCCCTGGGTCGCATCGGCGTCGGCGATGCTCCCGGTTACGCAGATCTGCGTAGGCGGCTGGCCGCATTTGTCGTACGCCTCGCGCGGCCGCGCGAACTAGGGTCAGGTCCATGTCCCGGATCCGTCGCCACTGGCTGCCGTGGCTGGTCGTCGTGGTGGAGCTGGTCGGCTCACTGGGCAGCAACGCCCGCACCGACACCCGGGGCCCGGCGCTCCTCGGGGCACTGCTCGCCCTCGTCGCCATCCTCCCGGTGCTCCTGCAGCGGCCTCGCGGCTGGATGCTCGCGGTCAGCGGGCTGTGCGCCGGGGCCTACTTCACCGCGGGCTATGCCGAGGGACCGATCTTCACGGCGGTGCCCGTGGTCACCTTCGCGGTGGCACTGTCGCTGCCGCCGCGACGCTGGATCGGGTGGGCGGCCGTGGCCGCGGCGCTGGTCGCCACCGGGATGGTGCTGAGTCCCGAGAGCCCCCAGTTCGACGGCGGTACCGGACGAGGGCCCTGGGGACAGGGTGGCGGCCCGGAGAGTGACCTCTCGCTGTGGCAGGCCTTCGGGCAGGTGGCGCTCATCGCCGCCTGCGGTGCGATCGCGAGTGCGCTGCGCTCGCGCAACGAGGCCCGGGCCCAACGGCAACGACGGGTGGTCAGCGAGGAACGGGTGCGGATGGCCGCCGACCTGCACGACGGCGTCGGACACGGGCTCGCGGTGATCGCGATGCAGGCCGGTGCCGCGCTGCACGTTCTCGACCGCGATCCCGAGGCGGCCCGCCGCAACCTGGAGGCGATCCGTGCCGAGAGCAAGGAGTCGCTCGACCTGCTGCGCCGGCAGCTGGCCCGGCTGACCGACACCGAGACCGGCGCCGGTCCGGCCCCGCGGGCACCGGAGCACGGGCTCGCCGACCTGCCTGCTCTCGTCGAGCGGGTGCGTACCGGGGGACTGGAGGTCTCCCTCCGCCTCGAGGTGGATTCGGCGTCGGCGGAGGCGGAGCGGGCCGCGTACGCAGTGGTCCAGGAGGGGCTCACCAACGTGCTGCGGCATGCCGCAGCGACGCGAGCCGAGGTGTCGATCGTCTCGACCCCCGCGGCCGAGATGGTCGTGACAGTCGACGACGACGGGCGGGGATCGGACATGTTGAGCGGGGAAAGGCGTCCCGGGATGGGAATTGTGGGAATGCGGTCGCGCGTGGAGGCACTTGGGGGCACCCTAGAGGCGGGGCCGGAGGTACGGGGCTTCCGGCTGCGGGCTTCCCTCCCGCTTTCAGGGTCCTCGGCGGGTGGCGCGGAGGGGCTGGCATGAGCATCACCGATCACACGCTGATCAGGGTTGCTCTGGTCGATGACCAGCCCCTCGTGCGCATGGGTCTGGCGACGATGATCGGCGCCGAACCCGACCTGGAGGTCGTCGGCGAGGCCTCCGACGGCAGCGCGGCGCTGCCGATGCTGCGCCGCACCCACCCCGACGTGGTCCTGTGCGACATCCGGATGCCGGTCCTCGACGGCCTCGGCCTGCTGGAGCAGGTCACCCGCGACCCCTCGTTGAAGGACGTACGGGTGGTGATGCTGACGACCTTCGAGCTCGATGAGTACGTCTTCGAGGCGTTGCGGCTGGGAGCGAGCGGGTTCCTGCTCAAGGACGCCGAGCCGGTCGCGCTGCTCGACGCGATCCGGGTCGTCGCCGACGGTGGCTCGCTGCTCGCCCCGACGGTGACCAAGCGGGTCATCGAGGAGTTCGGCTCCTCACGCCGGGCGGCGAACCCGCATCCGCGTCTGGGTGATCTGACCGAGCGTGAGCGGGAGATGGTCGCCTGGGTGGCCACCGGCCGCTCGAACGCCGAGATCGCCGCCGAGCTCGTGGTCAGCCCGGACACGGTCCGTACGCATGTCTCGCGCGCGATGGTGAAGCTGCATGCCCGTGACCGCGCCCAGCTCGTCGTCTTCGCGATCGAGTCCGGGCTCAAGATCTAGGCGGCGAGCGAGACGCTGCCGGGCATCACGACCGGGGCGCACGAGCACGTGTCGCTGCAGGCCAGGTAGGTGTGCACCTCGTGGCCGCATCGCGGGCACGGCAGGAAGTGCGACATCGGGAAGCTGTGTACGTTGGTGCTCTCGGGGTTCTGAACTGTGTCCCACATGACTTTCTCCTATCCGCGTTTTGTGCCTTCACCTACTCCACGAGTGTGCGCGCCCGAATTCGACACTTTTACTTCGACACGCGGCAGATTCATCAAATGGGAGGATCGGAGGGTGACGACGAAACCCGATCAGGAGCAGCGACTACGCGACCTGAAGCTGCTTCGGAAGGTCAAGGACCGGGTCGACCGGGAGTACGCGCAGCCGCTGGATGTAGAGGCTCTCGCTGCCGGCGTACACATGTCGGCCGGCCATCTGAGCAGGGAGTTCAAGAAGGCCTACGGTGAGCCGCCGTACTCCTATCTGATGACCCGCCGCGTGGAGCGGGCGATGACGCTGCTGCGGCGCGGTGATCTCAGCGTCACCGACATCTGCTTCGAGGTCGGGTTCTCCTCGCTGGGCACCTTCTCCACCCGGTTCAGCGAGCTCGTCGGAATGTCGCCGAGCGTCTACCGGGAGAGGGCCGTCGCCGGAGAGGCCGGGATCCCTCCGTGCGTGTCCAAGCAGGTCACCCGTCCGATCAGACGGAGTTCGATCAGGAATAGAGAAGCGCCAAGGCCCGATCCTTACCTAGCGTGAGCGCCATGGACATCAACATCTGCCACAGCTACCTGCCGCACACCGACCCCGAGGCCTCGCTGAGGTTCTACCGCGACCTGCTGGGGTTCGAGGTGAGGAAGGACGTCGGGTACGAGGCGATGCGCTGGCTCACGATCGGGCCGCCGGCGCAGCCCGCCGTGAGCGTCGTGCTCTACCCGCCGCTGGCCGACCCGAACATCAGCGAGGAGGAAGGCCGGGTGATCCAGGAGATGATGGCCAAGGGCACCTTCGCCAGCCTGATGCTCTCCTCCACCGACGTCGACGCCGCGTTCGAGAAGATCCAGGCCGGTATCGAGGCGAGCGGCGGCGAGATCATGTCGGAGCCGACCGACCAGGACTGGGGCATGCGGGACTGCTCCTTCCGTGACCCGGCCGGCAACACCATCCGGCTGCAGCAGGTCAAGTGAGTCGGAAATGTGCAGGCCTGGATTCACGCCTCCGACTAGCCTGATCGCCATGACCGACCCCCGCTCGAACGAGCACAGCGCAGACACTCACGACCTGATCCGTGTCCAGGGGGCCCGGCAGAACAACCTCAAGGACGTCTCGGTCGAGATTCCCAAGCGCCGGCTCTCGGTGTTCACCGGGGTGTCGGGGTCGGGGAAGTCCTCGCTGGTCTTCGGCACGATCGCGGCAGAGTCGCGGCGACTGATCGACGAGACGTACTCGACGTTCATCCAGGGGTTCATGCCCAGCCTGCCGCGGCCCGAGGTCGACGCGATGGAGGGGCTGACCACCGCCATCCTTGTCGACCAGGAGCGGCTCGGCGCCAACCCGCGCTCGACGCTCGGCACGGTCACCGACGGCCACGCGATGCTTCGCCAGCTCTTCTCACGCCTGGGGGATCCCTACATCGGCGGGGCGACAGCGTTCTCGTTCAACATCCCGACCACCAAGGTCGGTGGTGTCTCGGTCACGGAGTCGGGCAAGAAGAACGTCATCAAGCAGGAGATCTACCTCGGCGGCATGTGCCCGAAGTGTGAGGGCCGCGGCGTCGTCTCCGACCTGGATCTCGCTGCCATCGTCGACGAGTCCAAGTCGCTCAACGAGGGCGCGATCCTCGTGCCCGGCTACAAGGCCGACGGCTGGATGGTGAAGGGTTTCGCCGAGACGGGCCTGCTCGACGGGGACAAGCCGATCAAGGACTACACAGAGACCGAGCGCCACGACTTCCTCTACAAGGAGAAGGGCAAGATCAAGGCGCTCGGGATGAACATGACGTACCAGGGGCTCATCCCCAAGCTGCGCGAGTCGGTCTTCAGCAAGGACCCCGAGCAACTGCAGCCGCACATCAAGGCGTTCGTGGAGCGTGCGGCCGTCTTCGCGTCGTGCCCGACCTGCGGCGGCACCCGTCTGAACGAGTCAGCCCGCTCCTCGAAGATCAGGGGCCTCGACATCGGCGAGGTCGCCGCCATGCAGATCACCGACCTCGCCGAATGGCTGCGCGGGATCGACGAGCCGGGCGTCGCCCCGCTGATCCGGTCGCTGCTCCACCTGTGCGACTCGATGACCGAGATCGGGCTGGGCTATCTCTCCTTCGACCGGCCTTCGGGGACCCTGAGCGGCGGTGAGGCGCAGCGTACGAAGATGGTGCGGCACCTGGGGTCAGCCCTGACCGATGTGACCTACGTCTTCGACGAGCCCACCGTGGGGCTGCACCCGCACGACATCGAGCGGATGAACAAGCTGCTGCTGGACCTACGCGACAAGGGCAACACCGTGCTCGTGGTCGAGCACAAGCCGGAGACGATCGCGATCGCCGACCGCGTGTTCGACCTCGGACCGGGGGCCGGCAGCGACGGCGGGACGATCTGCTTCGAGGGGACGTTCGACGACCTGGCGAAGGCGGACACCCTCACCGGACGTCATCTGGGACATCGGGCCTCGCTGAAGGACAGCGTGCGCAAGCCGACCGGCCATCTGGAGATCCGTGGGGCGACCTCGCACAACCTGAAGAACGTCGACGTCGACATCCCGCTCGGAGTGTTGACCGTGGTCACCGGTGTCGCAGGCTCGGGCAAGTCCTCGCTCATCCACGACTCGATCCCGCGCGGAACCGATGTGGAGTTCGTCGACCAGAGTGCGATCAAGGGCTCGCGACGGAGCAACCCGGCGACGTACACAGGCCTTCTGGAGCCCATCCGCAAGGCGTTCGCGAAGGCGAACGGTGTGAAGCCGGCGCTCTTCTCCGCCAACTCGGAGGGAGCGTGTCCGACCTGTAAGGGCAACGGGATGATCTTCACCGAGCTGGGGTTCATGGAGACCGTCTCGAGCCCGTGCGAGGACTGTGGCGGGAAGCGGTTCCAGCCGCTGGTGCTGGAGTATCGCCTCGGCGAGCTCAACATCGCCGAGGTGCTCGACCTCTCCGTCGCCAAGGCGCACGACTTCTTCTCCGCGGGAGAGTCGAAGGTGCCGCCGGCGGCGAACATCCTCGGACGGATGCAGGACGTCGGGCTGGGCTACCTCAAGCTCGGCCAGCCACTCAACACCCTCTCCGGCGGCGAGCGGCAGAGGATCAAGCTGGCCATGCACCTGGGGGAGAAGGGCGGGACGTACGTCCTGGACGAGCCGACCACCGGTCTCCACCTCGCCGACGTCGACAACCTGCTGGCGCTGCTCGACAAGCTGGTCGACGCCGGCAAGTCGGTGATCGTGATCGAGCACCACCAGGCGGTCATGGCTCACGCCGACTGGATCATCGACCTCGGCCCGGGTGCCGGTCACGACGGCGGCCTGGTCGTCTTCGAAGGTACGCCCGCCGAGCTCGTCGCCAAGAAGTCGACCCTCACCGGCGAGCACCTGGCGGCGTACGTCGGGGCCTGACCTGACGCGCCGGGTGGCGCGAATCACGCCCGGTTGCGGCCGTCTGGATGCGGTCGAGGTAGTGGGTCTCTCTTAGTGTGAATTGGTTTCAGCATCAATCAAGGAGCACCCGAGATGACCCTCTACCTTCCCGAGCACAGGCGGACCACGGCGGCGGAGATGGCTCCGGTGCGGGAGCGGCCGGCGCGGGTATGGCCACGCGGGCTGGTGGCCACCGCCATCGCCGCGGTCGCCACCAGCCTGATGGCCGTGATCGCCAAGGCGGCCGGGATCGACTTCGGCAGCAGCGTGGGCGACGTGCCGCTCGCGGCGTTCCCGATGCTCACCGTCTACTGCTCGCTGATCGGCATCATCATCGCCGAGGTGATGATCCGGGTGGCAACGATGCCCCGCTCGACCTTCCAGATCACCATGATCGTGCTCACCGGGCTCTCGTTGGTCCCCGACGTGCTGCCGTTCTTCGAGTTCGATCTGGCCTTCGTCGGCGTCCTGTGCCTGACCCACATCGTCGCCGCCGCGATCGTGGTCCCCATGATCGCCGGGCGGATGGAGGAGCGCCGCGGCCTCGGTCTGCCCGCTCCTGCTCATCGTCGATAGCGGACGCCGACCGTCCTGATTCGGTGTCATGGTGGAGCCATGGCACTCGAGACCCGCACCTTCCAGGTCACCTTCGACGCGCACGACCCACGCGCGCTCTCCACGTTCTGGCGGGACGTCCTCGGCTACGTCCATCCGGGTCCACCGGGGGTCGAGGTCGCCGAGGGCAGCGAGCCGCTGGATGCGTGGGACGAGTTCCTCGCTCGTGTCGGGGTACCGGAAGACCAGCGCAACAACGCTTCGGCGATCGAGGATCCGGCAGGCGCCGGTCCGCGCGTCTTCTTTCAGCGCGTGCCGGAGTCGAAGACCGCCAAGAACCGCGTCCACCTCGACGTCCGGGCCGCTCCCGGGCTGCAGGGTGAGGACCGGATGGCCGCACTCGAGGCGGAGTGCGAGCGCGTCGTCGCGCTGGGAGCCACCCGCGTCCGCCGCTTCGAGCCCGACCCGCCGATGAGCCTCGGCTTCATCGTCATGCAGGACCCCGAGGGAAACGAGTGGTGCCTCGACTGAGCTTCTCCCTATCCGCCGGGCATGAAGATCAGGGCGGCTGTCGTCGATGACGCCGAGGCGTTGACCGACCTCCATCTCGACGTGTGGGAGGAGGCGTACGCCGGTCTGATGCCCGACCGGATCTTCGCCGAGCGGAGATCTCTGCGGTCGGTGAGGGTCGGCATCGAGCGCAGGATGGTCCGCGGCTGAGGACCTACCCTCGGCGTGAAAAGAATTTTTCTTTCACGCCGGTAGGGCACGGCGGGCGAGCAGGGTCGAATCGTCGATCTGGACCGGGACGCCGTCGCGGATGGTCAAGCGCGGGCGCTGCTCGACGACGACCGGCTCGAAGCCGCCGGGGAGGCCGGGGACCAGGTCGGAGGCGAGGAACATCGCGTTGTGGTGGCCGTGGCGCGCGAAGACCTCGGAGGGCGCGTGGCCGACGACGAGGAGGTGGCCCCCGGGCGCGACCGCGGTGGCCAGGCGGCCGGCGACCTCGACCATGCTCCCGTCGGGGGTGTGCAGGAAGTGGCACGTGACCAGGTCGAACTCGCGGCCCTCGGCGTCGAAGGTGCGCGCGTCGACCTGCCACCAGGACGTACGGTCCGCGACCCCGGCGCCCTCGGCATGCCGCCTCGCCCGGGCCAGCCCGTTGGCCGAGAAGTCGGCGCCGGTGACCGTCCAGCCCTGCTGCGCGAGCCAGATGACGTCGCCGCCCTCGCCGCAGCCGACATCGAGCGCCGTGCCGGGCGTCAGTTCGGAGATCTCGGCGACGAGCTGCGGGTTCGGGTTGCCGCTCCAGACCTTCTCCTCGCCGGCGTAGCGCTCCTCCCATGACTCCGGCTCGAACATCCTGCGTCCCTCGTCCTCGCTCATGGGCTCAATCTAGCCTCCGCCCCCGTCAAAACCTGGTGCGTTCGGAGCATGCAGTGTGGTTGCCTGACCGGCGATGATCACGCTGAGCGAACCACCCCGCCTGGTCCGTCCGACGACGGCCGTACGCACCTCCTATCTCACGGGCGAACAGGCCGACTGTCTCCTGCGCGGTACCGACACCGACTGGCTCGGGCCGGCCAGCAAGGACTTCGACGCGTTCGTCGCTGCCCGGGACCATGACAAGGAGCGCTGGGACGTGATGTCGACGGTCTACTGGTACGTCTCCGAGGAGCACTATCTCGGCACCCTCGTCGTGCGCCACACGCTGACCCCCGAGCTCGCCGTCGACGGCGGTCACATCGGCTACCACGTCGTCGCGCCGTGGCGGCGCCAGGGCCACGCGACCCGCATGCTCGAGCTCGGTCTGGAGAAGGCCCGCGAGCACGGCGTCTCGCGTGCCCTGCTCACCTGCGTCCCCTCCAACGAGCCGTCCCGGCGGGTGATCGAGAAGAACGGGGGCGTGCTCGACGAGCAGCTCGGCAACGAGCTCCGGTTCTGGATCGGGTAGGGATACTTCACCCATGCACGCTCTCGTACGCCGCCCCTCGCCCCGCCTCGCCGAGGGGCTCGTCACCCACATCGAGCGGAGCCCGGTCGACGTCGGCCTCGCCCAGGAGCAGTGGGAGACGTACATCGCGGCGATGCGCTCCGCCGGCTGGACCACCCACGAGGTCGATCCCGCCGACGACTGCCCGGACTCGGTCTTCGTCGAGGACACGATGGTCGTCTTCGCGGACCTGGCGGTGATCAGCCGGCCGGGTGCCCTGGAACGGCGCCCGGAGATCGACGCGGCCGAGCACGCGGTCCGCTCGCGGGGCTACCGGATCGCCCACATCGAGGCGCCCGGAACTCTCGACGGCGGCGACGTGCTCAAGCATGGCGACACCGTGTGGGTGGGGGAGGGCGGGCGTACGAACGCCGAGGGGGTCGCTCAGCTCCGGGCACTGCTCGGACCGCTGGACGCCGAGGTCGTCGCCGTCCCCCTCACGAAGGTGCTCCATCTGAAGTCGGCCGTCACCGCGCTGCCCGACGGCACCGTCATCGGCCACGAGCCGCTGGTCGACGACCCGAGCGTGTGGGGAGCCCGGTTCCTGCCGGTCCCGGAGGAATCGGGCTCCCACGTGGTCGTCCTCGACTACCGCACGCTGCTGATGGCCGCCTCGGCACCGCTGAGCAGAGCGATGTTCGAGGAGCGCGGCTACACGGTCGTGCCGGTCGACATCTCCGAGTTCGAGAAGCTCGAAGGCTGCGTCACCTGCCTGTCCGTGCGGCTACGCACGGCTCAGGGCTGAACGGGCATCGACGCGCAGTTGGACCCGGCGGCGACACCCTTGACCCGGTCGGTGACCCAGTTGATCGCGGCGGTCTGGTCGACGAGCAGCGGGGTGACGTGGTTGGTGACCAGCCCGTCGCCGAGGTTGGGCAGGATGACCGCCTGGTAGGTCACCTTCGCTCCCCGACCACACCAGTCGACGGCCAGCTGCCGAGACTGCTCGTGCGGGACGATGTCGTCCTGGGTGCCGGTGGCCAGGCGTACCGGGATCCGCGGGGCCACGTGCCCGAGCTTCTGCTCGGAGATGATCGACCGCACCGCCGGCTCGCGCTCGATGATGTCGTCGAGGCTCTCGCCGGTCTTGGTCCAGCTGGTGCTCCGCTGGAACGGGTAGCCGAAGATCCCGTCCGCGACGCACGCCGTCGAGAGGTCCTCCAGCGCCGCCTGACCTGCCTCGTTGAGGTTCTCGTCCAGGATCGGCCGCAGCTCCGGGTTGGACTGGGCGAGACCGTTGATGGTCCAGGCCAGCGCCGCCACCAGCGCCGAACCGTCGATGCCGACCGCGGTCGCGCGCAGGTCGGCGGGCGGAGCGCCGACGTAGGCGCCCACGAGGTTGATCTCGGGAGCGTACGTCGAGGCGAGCTCGGAGGCCGACCCGGTCGCACCGCCGCCCTGGCTGTAGCCATAGAGCGCGACCCGAGACCCGGCGGTCACCGATGCGTCCGGGACCTCTCGCGCTGCGCGCGCGGCGTCGAGGACGGCATGACCCCCTTCGACCCGGTCGACATAGGTGTGGAGCCGGTCGGTGGCGCCCAGGCCGACGTAGTCGGTGACCATCACCGCCACGCCGCGCGCCAGGAGACGGTAGATCCCGATGTCCTCGTAGCCCACCGAGACGGTCTTGCCGTTGAAGAGGATCGGGCGCTCCAGGCCGAGCGAGGCCGAGCACTGGTCGCCCTGGCCCATGGTGCCGGGCGCGACGACCACGAGCGGCCGGTCGCCGGCACCGCTCCAGGCCGCGAACGGCTCGATGTAGGCGCCGGTCACCGCGGCCGGGGCGCCGTTGTTGTCGGTCGTCTTGTACATGACCCGGGTCGCGGTGCCGGGCAGCGAGCCGATGCCCGGGATCGAGAGGCCGACGCCGAGGGGGAGGGGCTCGGTGCGTACGAGCGCACCGTCGGCGTCAGGAAGCGTTGCCGGTGGGTTGTAGAACTCCGGGATCTCGACGCCGCGGGAGACGACGGCGGTGCTCTGGTCGGCGGCCTCGGCCGGCGAGGCCAGGGCGGCGGGCATGACGGCGGCGACGGCCAGAGCCGTCACCAGGGTGCGTACGGCGTGCTTGCCGGGACGCTTCACGAACAGCCTCGATGCGTGCTGAGCCATGGGGGACTCTCCTCACGTGAGCGGGACCGCTGCGTCCCGAGTTACTGAAGAGTAATGTGAGCACGGTCACGCTGACAAGAGTTTCAGTCCACACTTGTACACCGAGATTCGCGGGCCTACGAGACGACCGGCTGGCGCAGGATCGTCCGGAGCTTCGCGGGCTCCACCCGCCGCGGGTCACCCAGATAGATCTCGTGGTGCTTCCCTGTCATCCGCAGCCCGTTCTCGGGGATGAACCGCTCGTGCAGCTCCTCGAGCACCGGGCCCTCGTCGTCGTAGGACCCGATGTGCAGCGTCTGCACGCAGGTGCCTTCCGCGAGCGTCTCCAGGCGCACCTTGCCCAGGCTCGCCGGGCGGTCCTTGGCGCCGACCTTCGCGACCGCCTCGTCGAACATCTGTGCGGTCACCCAGTCGGGCGTCATGATCATCGCTGTCCAGTCCCATTGCGACTTGTCCCGTTCCCGGGTGAACACGTCCATGTCCTCGGCCCACCACAGCGCCTCCAGCGGCGGCACCACATAGTCGCGGCCATCGTTCTTGCTGGTGAACTTCAGCTTGTACGCCACCGGGTAGAGCGCCGCGAGCGCATCGGCGTACTCCTGGGAGGTGTTGGGATCACCGTGCCCGTCGACCATCAGGTAGGGGAGTGGCGGCACCTCGAGCACCCGGAACTCACCCTGACGTGCCCGATAGCTGTCGAGCGTCTTCTTCAGATCCACCTTCGCCGCCATGGGGCCATGATGTCGCGCCACGGACGCCGACGGACGCGAAACTCGCGTGCCGCCGCCGACGTCTGCGCCTACGCTCCGGACATGGCAACCGTGGCGGACGTCCGCTGGCTCGGCTCGAGCCTGGAGCGGTCCTACGAGGTCTTCGTACGCGGCCGGCTGAAGTTCCGGGTCGGCTCGATCGTCTATGTCGCCTTCTCCCTGGACGAGACCGAGATGGGGTTCGGCTTCCCGAAGGAGGAGCGTGCCGCGCTGGTCGCGAGCGCGCCCGACAAGTTCCACCTGCCCCGCGAGTCGGAGATGCGGTTCAACTGGGTGGAGTCGTCCCTGGCCGCGCTCGACCCGATCGAGGCGTGCGAGTTCGTCGTGGACGCCTGGCGCCTCTGCGTGCCGAAGAAGGTCGCCGCCGCCTACGACCTCACCCATCCCGACGGCCCCGGACCCGACCGTCCGGAGACCGGGCCCGAGACCGGGGGAGAGCGATGATCCTGGCCAAGGAGCGTGACCCGCGCCTGATCACGGTCCGCCGCGGTGGCACCCTCACCGAGGCGGACCACCAGCTGCTCGCGCTGTGGGCGGCGACCTGCGCAGAGCACGTCCTCCCGCTCTTCGAGGCGGAGTGCCCCGACGACCCGCGGCCACGGGAGGCCATCGAGGCCGCGCGGGCCTGGACCCGCGGCGAGCTGAAGATGATGGAGGCGCGTGCTCTCGGCGGTCACGCCATGGGCGCGGCCCGGCCCTTGCGCGGGGCTGCCCGCAACGCCGCCTACGCCGCCGGGCAGGCCGGCGTGGTCGCCCATGTCGCCGCCCACGACCTGGGGGCGGCTGCGTACGCGATCAAGGCTGTACGCGACGCCGCGCCGCCCGGCGAGGCCATCGAGGCCGGGCGCCGGGAGTGCCGCTGGCAGCGCGAGCAGCTCCCGGAGCCCATCCGCGAGCTCGTCCTCGACGATCAGCGGATCCGCAACGAGATCTGCTGGTCGGTCTTCGACTGAGGACGTCTCAGAGAGCCTCGACATCGGCGGCAACGTGGCGATAGCCCCACGATTCGTAGACGACGACCGTCACGTAGGGCGCAGCGGCGATGATCAGCAGCGACCAGCCGAGCGAGACACCAGCTGTTGCCGCGACCACCCCAAGCGCCAGGACCGCGAGCATGCCGAGGGCCAGGTTGACGTGCAGCATGTCGACGCGCCTCATCAGCGCTGAGTAGATGCCGAAGTAGGCGATCGTGAAGACTGCCAGCGGGATCGCGACTGAGAGCACCGCCCCGAGCACGCCGATGGTCGCCTCGCCCTCCATGACGTACGCCGCCACATGGATGCCACCGCCGAAGGCTGCCACCGAGGCGAAGATGATGATGTGGCCGTAGGCGAAGATCCAGGCCCGTTGTCGATGGCGCTCGATGAAGTGCGCGAACGGAATGATGTAGTAGTCCCACCAGATCCCGAAGGCCAACAGCGTGCCGGCGACCACGAGCAGGATCGACTCCTGCGACCAGCCGACATGCTCGACCGCCGAGGCCACTGCCGCGACTGTTCCGAGGATGACCTCGCCCAGCGTGATGATGAGCAGTAGCCCGTAGCGCTCAGCGATGTGCTCGGCATTCCACGGCATGCCCCAGCGGCGTTTGGCGTAGATCGGGCCGATCATCTCGATGCCGTAGAAGACGACCGACGCGAGCACCACCAGTGCCACCGAGCTCGTCTGGGCCACCGCGAGGCCCACCCAGCCGATCTGCGCGACGAGGATCGAACCGGCGTAGGTGAGCGCGGTATTGCGGTAGGCGGGGGACTGCGACGCGGCCCGGAGCCATTGGGCGACCATCGCGACGCGCATCACGACGTAGCCCCCGACCAGGACGCGGTTGTCGAGCACTCCGCCGTGGTCGATCGACTCGAACAACGGCGCCACGCCGAGGGCCACGACGATGGCACCGGCCATCTGCACGATCGTGAGAGCGCGGAAGACCCAGTCGTCGGTGTCGAACCCGGAGGCGAACCACGCGAAGTTGATCCATGCCCAGCAGATAGCCACGACGGTGAACAGGAACCCGCCGATCGCGGGCCCCAGGTGTTCCTCGGCGACCAGGTGAGCGAACGCGTTGCCGGCTTGCGCGAATGCGACGACGAACGCCAGGTCGAACAGCAACTCCAGGGGAGTGGCGGAGCGGCCCTTCTCGTTGGGGTCGCGTCCGCTCATCCGCATCAGCCGGTGAGGTTGCACCGCAGTCATGGCGAAGATCTTGCCACCACCGCGGCGTCTCGGCGAGAGGTCAGGCCGAGAGTCGACCCTGGAGGAACAGGCTCCACGCGAGGCAGCCGAGTGCGGCAGTCGTCGTGAGGGTCCGTACGACATTCCAGCGGACCCATCTCGCCTCGTCGAACGCCTCGCGGACCTGGCCGAGGTCGGCGATCCGGTCCGGTGATCCCGCCGCCTTGAGCGCGTCGTTGAGCGGGAGGTGGACTGCGATGGTGATGACGAAGGCGACCAGGTAGAGAACCAGCGCGGCCACCACCCACAGCAGCAGCCGGCGCACGTCGGACCCGAGGGACAGCGCCACGACCAGCGCGGTGAACGCGAGCGAGCCGAGGAACCCGCTCGCCATGAACCAGGGGTTGATGATCGCGCGGTCGAGCGCCTGGAACGAGCCGACGAACGTACGGTCGTCCGTGGCTTTCAGACCGGGCATGATCGTGTGCGCATAGAGAGCGAAGTAGCCCGCCATCAGGCCCATGGTCATGGTCGCGGCGACCAGCGCCAGGGTTCGCAGATCCTCGATCACGCGGCCAGACAATCGGGTTTCGGAGACGGGGGCCATCGAATTACCGTCGACCACATGGATCAACCGCGCGAACGGCTCGAGGCGGAGCGCCGGCAGACGCTCGCGCGCCTGGCGGACCTCAGCGCCGACTTCGACGCCGTCGTCGCGGCCTCGCGCGACACCAACGCCGATGACGAGCACGATCCCGAGGGTGCGACGATCGCCTTCGAACGATCCCAGGTGCAAGCGCTCGTACGTCAGGCGCGCGAGCATCTCGCCGAGATCGATGCTGCCACGGAGCGCGTGGACGCGGGGACGTACGGGACCTGTGAGGACTGCGGCCGGCCGATCGCCGAGGGTCGGCTCGAGGCGCGCCCGGTGGCGCGCACCTGCATCAACTGCGCCGGGAAACCGAGGGCACGGCTGCGCTAGCGGCGATGCCGACCGGGCTGGTCACGCATCTCGACGAGATCGTCATGGATCCGGCGTGCGCGCCGTCTCTCCAGCCTCGCCAGCAGGAAGCCGGCGGCGGCCGCGAGCACCATCAGGACGACGAGCACTACAACCGTGGTGCCCACCATGTCCAGGACGTTGCTCCCCATGGCGAGCAGGTACCCGATCGCGGCAGCGCCCATGCGCGAGGATCGGTTACTGTCAGCCTCAGCTGGTGCTCGAGCACCCAACCGGGAAGAGGTCTGTGATGGTCGTTGCTGGATTGGTGCTCGCCGCCCTGGCCGCCCTGGTGCACGTCTACATCTTCGTCATGGAGTCGTTGACCTGGACGAGCCCGAAGACGCGGGCGGTGTTCGGGATCGGCGCCGAGGAGGCCGAGGCGACCAAAGAGCTGGCTTTCAACCAGGGCTTCTACAACCTGTTCCTCGCCATCGTCACCGCGGTCGGCATCGTCCTGTACCCGGTGTGCTCCGCAGCGGTCGGCTCGGCTCTGGTCTTCGCCGGAGCCGGCTCCATGGCGGCCGCCGCGGCAGTGTTGTTCATCTTCTCGCCCGACAAGCGCAGCGCGGCTCTCAAGCAGGGCGTGATCCCGCTGCTCGCCGTCGTGGCCCTGGCGATCAGCGTGGCTCTGAGCTAGCCAGGAACTCGAGCAGGAGCTGGTTGGTCTCCTCGGGGCGCTCCTGCTGGAGCCAGTGACCACACCGGGGGAGTAGCACCGATCGAGTGAGTCCCGGCAGGGTCTGGTCGAAGCGTTCGATCTGGCGCCTGCCGGTGATCGCGGGGCCGTCGTACTCGCCGGCGACGAAGAGCGACGGCACCCTGATCGGCACGTCGCTGAAGGCCGCCAGATCCTCCCAGTCGCGGTCGATGTTGCGGTAGCGCGCGAGCGGTCCGAGGAAGTCGGAGTCGGCGAACTCGCGGGCGTAGAAGTCGACGTCGGCATCGGTCAGCCACTCAGGCATCGTGGTGGGGTAGACGAACTGGTCCGAGAGCCGGTCGCCGCGGGGAACCAGCCCTAGCGCCCCGCGGGGATCACCGCCGGCGGCGAGTACGCCGTCGCCCGAGATCGAGTAGTAGATACCGAGCAGCCAGCGGCGTACGTCGGGCAGGATCTCGGCCTCGACGACACCCGGGGTCTGGAAGTAGGAGATGTAGAAGTCTTCGTCGTCGCCGCCGGCCTGTGCCATCGCCTCTGTGGGCCGACGGCGTCCGGAGGGGCTGAACGGCACCGACAGACCGGCTACGGCGGTGAACACGTCCGGCCTCAGCTGAGCCGTTGTCCAGGCGATGGGAGCGCCCCAGTCGTGCCCGACGATGGTGGCCGTCTCCGCGCCCAGGGCGTGCACCAGGCCGACGTTGTCGCCGACATGACGCAGCATCCGGTAGTCCTCGATGGCGGTCGGTTTCGAGGAGCCGCCATATCCACGTACGTCGATCGCGACCGCCCGGTAGCCCGCGTCGGCGAGCGCGGCGATCTGGTGGCGCCACGAGTACCAGGACTCCGGAAACCCGTGCACCAGGATCACGAGCCGGCCGTCCGCCGGCCCTGACTCCACCCAGTGCAGGTCGATTCCGTTGACGTGTTCGGTGCGGTGAGTCACAGCGGTGTCGGCCACGGCTGGAGTCTGCCACCTCGCCAGAATTCCGCGATAGTACCCCCTATCGCAGAAATGTTCGAAAAGACTGTAATATCGGGGGATGTGAGCGTACCTGACGATGGTGTGATGTTCGGCGATGTCGTCGAGGACTTCCTGACAGACCGGGCCACACTCACGCGCCGCGGGCTCAACGACAAGTCGCGCAACGCCTACCGGCAGGACATCGCCGCCTGGGCGCGGCAGTTGCATGTCGACGCGGGCGGCGAGCCTGATGCCGATGTGCTGGCGCTGGTGTCGATCTCGGCGCTGACCGACCAGAACGTACGCATCGCCTACAGGTCGCTGCGGGAGAGCTCGGCCGCGGCGACCTGTCAGCGCCGCGTCGGCACGCTGCGGCTCTTCACCCACTGGCTGCAGCTCGAGGGACACCTGCTGGTGGATCCGACGCTGCGTATCGAGGCACCCGAGCGGCCCAGCCGGCTGCCGGCGGGCTGGAGCGTCGACGAGCTCCGCCGCCTGGCACGGGTCGCTTCGACTCCACGCGAAGGCACTGACCGGCGCCGCTGGCCGGCTCGTGACAGGGCGATCTTCGCGGTGCTGGTCACCACCGGCGTACGTGCCGCGGAGCTGTGCGGTCTCACCATCGGCTCCATCCGGCGCGAACCCGACGGCGAGACGCTGGTGCGGGTCATCGGCAAGGGCGATAAGCAGCGCAACCTGCCGCTGCCGCCCGAGGCCGTCGATGCGGTCGACCTCTACCTGGTCGAGCTGGAGGCCCGTTTCGGCGCTCGCGACGCGGCCGACAGCCTGTTCGTGCTGACCTCGGGCAAACAGCTGCGACCTGGCGCGCTCAACCACCTGGTCGAGACCTGGATCCGTCTGGCCGGCGTCCCGAAGCAGCCTGGCGAAGCCGCGCACGCGTTTCGGCACAGCGCCGCCAAGGGACTGATCCGTTCCGGCGTACCGGTGCCTGCGGTGCAAGGGTTGCTCGGTCACGAGGACCTCAAGACCACCGGGATCTACGTCAAGGCGACAGCCGCCGACACGCGCGACGCCGTGCTGCTGTCGCCGGCGCGCGAAGTGCTGCGAGAGACGGCTGTGCCGCCGTCTGACTGAATCTGGTTGATCACTCGTGTGGCTTGACCGCGCGGGTTGCGATGTAGGCGGACAGGTGCTGGGCCGTGACGTCTGCGTGGTGCGGCGCTTCGCTGAGGTGCGTGAGGATGAACCCAGCGGCCAGCTGCCCGCCGATCTGCTCGCTCAGCGAGTGGCTGTACTCGATCGGGCCGTTCCCGTACGCGCGCATCCGGTCGGCCTCCGAGAGATCGAGCGAGCTGAACGGCAGCCGGTGACGTACCACCAGCTCCCGCCGGTCGAGCGCCACCTCGTCGAAGATGTAGACGTCCGGGTTCATGAATCCGACCATGAGCGTCCCGCCGGGGCGCAGCACGCGGAACGTTTCCCTCCAAACGGGCGTGAGGTCGGGGCAGAACACGTTCGACACCGGGTTCACGATCACGTCGAGGCTGGCGTCGTCGAAGACACCGAGGTCGCGCATGTCGCCGAGGACGGTACGAAGCTCCAGGCCGTCACGAGCGGCGACCTCGTCATCGCGGGCCAGCTGCTTGGGCGAGTTGTCCAACACGGTCACCGTGGCGCCCGCCGCCGCGAGGACCGGACCTTGCTGGCCACCGCCGGAGGCTAGGCAGAGCACTCGGGCACCAGCCAGCTCGGACGGGAACCAATCACGCGGGATCGGCTCGTGACCGATCAGAACCACCGACCAGTCGCCTTGACGTGCCTTCGCGATGACCTCGGGACCAACCGGCCGCGACCATTCGTTGTCGTTGTCGACCAGTTCGTCCCACGCGACGCGGTTGTGTGCGGTCGGGTCGAAGTCTTCACTCACAACAGCGAACCCTAACGCCCCTGTTTCGACCAATGGGTTAGTCGCCGATAATGCACATTATGTCAACTGACGTCCCTTGAGTCCCTCATACGGCCGTCCCCCGCTGTACCGGAACTCGATGACGTGGCGTCGCCGGAGTGGTTGCCACGACTGCGTCGGATGACGCTGAAGTCATGACATCCATCAACGAACTTCGCAAACAAGTGACGCGGGTCGTCGCACCCGACGATCCCGACTACGAAACGGCTCGAGCCGTCTGGAACGGAATGATCGACCGTCGTCCGGCCGCTGTCGTGCCGGCCGCGAACGTCGACGACGTCATCGCCGCAGTGAACTTCGCACGCGACACCGGCCTGGCGCTGGCCGTACGTGGCGGCGGGCACAGCTCGCCTGGTTACGGGACGATCGATGACGGCTTGGTCATCGACCTGTCCCCCATGCGTTCCGTCGAGGTCGATGCCACCGCGCGGACCGCTCGCGTGGGTGGCGGCGCGACACTGGCGGACCTCAACGACGCCACCCACGCGCACGGCCTGGCCGTGCCTGGCGGGATCGTGTCGACGACCGGCGTCGGCGGCCTCACGCTCGGCGGCGGCATCGGCTACCTCACGCGCGGTTTCGGTCTCTCGATCGACAGCCTTCGCTCAGTCGACGTCGTCACCGCGGACGGACAGCTCCGTCGCGCCAGTGAGTCCGAGAACGCCGACCTGTTCTGGGCGCTCCGCGGAGGCAGCGGCAACTTCGGGGTCGTCACGAGCTTCGAGTTCGACCTGCATCCCGTGGACCAGGTCGTCGTCGGACTCTTCTTCTACGAGCTGGAGCACGCGGGCGATCTGCTGCGGTTCTTCCGCACGTGGATCCCCGAAGCGGACGAACGCTACGGGGCTTTCCCAGCGTTCCAGGTGGCCCCTCCCCTCCCATTCCTCCCGGAGGACCGCCACGGCGACACGCTCTGCGCCGCCGTCGTCCACTGGAGCGGGCCCGTCGAGGAGGGCGAGGCGGCGATGCAGCCGTTCCGTGACTTCGCGCCGCGCGTCGGCGAGATGGTCGGGCCGATGCCGTATCCGTGGCTCAACAGCGCCTTCGACGACCTGTTCCCCCATGGCGTACGCAGCTACTGGAAGGGCAACTACGTCACCGAGCTGACCGACGAGGCGATCGAGGTGCACCTGGCCCACGGCCCCAAGGCGCCGAACGCGAGCTCGACGATGCACCTGTACTCGATCAACGGGGCTGCCTCCCGTGTCGGCGCGACGGACACCGCGTTCTCCTACCGCCACGCGACGTTCTCGACGGTCATCGTCTCCGCCTGGCCGGACGCCTCCGACGACGACGCCCACATCGCATGGGTCCGCGACTACGCCGCCGCGCTCACGCCGCACTCCGAGGCCGGGGGCTACGTGAACTTCATGTCCGACGACGACCAGGGCCGCGTCACCGACACCTACGGCAGCAACTACGCGCGACTCAGGAAGGTCAAGCAGGCCTACGACCCGGAGAACCTTTTCAGCCACAACCAGAACATCACGCCCTGACGACGCCGGCTCGCCGGCGCCAGGTCGTGGCGCGGGACCACACGAGGCGGTACCGCGCCACGGAGTCGCTACTCGCTCACTTCTTGATGAAGGCGAGGATGTCCTGGATCAGCTCCTGCTGGTACGCACCGAAGATCCCGTGCGGGGCGCCCGGGTAGACCTTGAGCGTGCCGTCCTTGACCAGCTCGATCGACTTCAGCGCCGCGTTCCCGATCGGCACGATCTGGTCGTCGTCGCCGTGCGCGATGAAGATCGGCACATCGAGAGCCTTCAGGTCCTCGGTGAAGTCGGTCGCCGAGAAGGCCGCAACACACTCGTACGCCGCCTGGATCCCGGCGAGCATCCCCTGGCGCCAGAAGTCGTCGATCGCGCCCTGCGACGTCTCGACGCCGTCGCGGTTGAAGCCGAAGAACGACGGCGCCAGCTCGCGGTAGAAGTTCGAGCGGTCGGCGAGCACGCCGGCCCGGATCCCGTCGAACACGTCGATCGGGAGCCCCTCGGGGTACGCCTCGGTCTGGAGCATGATCGGCGGGACCGCACCGATCGTGACGACCTTGGCGACGCGTCCGTTGCCGTGCTGGGCCGCGCAACGGACGACCTCTCCCCCGCCGGTCGAGTGGCCGACGAAGACCGCGTCGCGCAGGTCGAGATGCTCGACGAGCTCGGCGAGGTCGCGCGCGTAGGTGTCCATGTCGTTGCCCTGCCAGGGTTGGGCGGACTTACCGTGGCCACGGCGGTCGTGGGCGATCACCCGGTAGCCGGCGTCGGCGAGCGTCTTGCGCTCGAGCGACCAGGCGTCCGAGCTGAGCGGCCAGCCGTGGCTGAACACGATCGGCTGACCGGTCCCCCAGTCTGAGTAGTGGATGTCGGTGCCGTCGGACGTGGTGAAGAAGGGCATGGTGCTCCTGTTGGATCGGTGAGCGAGGACGCCACAATCGTCGCCGCATACACCTCCCCGAGTCGCCTGCCCGAACGGCCGCGAATCCCTCGGAAACGGACGCGTCAGGCCAGGACGAGCCGGTCGACGTAGGCGTTTGCCGACTCGCGCAGCTCTCGCCGCGACGTCGCCGTGGCCCCGGCCTGGATCAGAGCCTGCGAGAAGAGCAGGATCTCGCGCGCCAGCGTGCCTGCTCCGGTGCCGGTTCCGATGCGGGCCGCGATCCGCTCCTCCATCACGTCGAGGGTCCGCCTGCAGATGTCGACCACCTCGGGGTCGCGGTCGGCGAGCTCTGCCAGCGACCGCACCATGAGGCAGCCGAGGCGCCGCGGATCTCCGGTGCAGTCGTCGGCGATGCGCAGCAGGTAGCGGCGTACGGCTTCACGGGCTCCGCCCTCCCCCGCCAAGGCGTCGGTCGTCAGGGTGATCCTGCCGCCGCAGTAGGCCTCGAGGGCGGCGAGGAAGAGGCCGCGCTTGCTCCCGAACGCCGCGTAGATGCTGCCGTTGCCCGCGCCGGTGTGCTCGGCGAGGTCATGCATGGAGGTTCGCTCGTAGCCATGCTCACGGAACACGTCGAGCGCTGCGTCACGTACCGCCGTGACTGAGATCTCCCGAGGTCTGGCCATTCCCCGAATGTACCGGTCTTCATGACCACCGTTATGGAATACTCAATCCATAACCTGGAGAGGATGTCGATGGCTGGTACGAGGCGACGGATCGGGTTCCTCCTTTTCGACGGTGTGAAGGCGCTGGACTACGTCGGTCCCGCAGAGGTCTTCGTGGAGGCGAACCAGGCGACAGAGGCGTACGAGGTGGTCCTGCTCTCCCCTTCGGGCGACGCGGTGACCTCGTCGATCGGCGGCGGTGTCGCCGTGAGTGCCGCCGCAGCCGACGCCCCACCGCTCGACACACTCATCGTGCCGGGCAGCGAGCGTGCGCCGTCGGCCTTCGTGACCGACGAGCTGCTCACCGCCGCGCAGATCCTGGCCGGCCGGGCCAGACGCGTCGTGTCGATCTGCAGCGGGGCGTTCGTGCTCGCGGAGCTCGGCCTGCTGGACGGGCGCAGCGCGACCACCCATTGGAAGTTCACCGATGACCTGGCACTCCGGTTCCCCCTCATCGACGTGCAGCCGGACCGGATCTTCGTACGTGATCGCCACGTCGCGACATCCGCCGGCGTCGCCGCCGGCATCGACCTTGCGCTGGCCCTGGTCGAGGACGACCTCGGCGCGGCAACAGCGCAGCGGGTCGCGCAGGGGCTCCTGGTCTACCTGCGGCGCTCGGGCGGACAGACCCAGTTCTCCGCTCCCCTGCGCGCTCTGGCCGTGCCCGAAAGCCCGGTGCGCGTCATCACCGAGCTCATCGCCCAGGACCCGTCGTACCGGCACAGCGTCATCTCGCTGGCGCGTCACGTCAGCATCAGCCCGCGCCACCTCACGCGCCTCTTCCATGACGAGGTCGGGATGAGCCCAGCCGAGTACGCCGCCAGCGTACGTTTCGATCTGGCGCGGAGCTGGCTGGAGGCCGGCCGCTCGGTGGCGCAGGCGGCCTCGGATGCCGGTTTCTCGAGCGCCGAGGCCCTCCGCCGCACCTTCGTCGCACGCCTGGGTATCTCACCCTCGGCCTACCGCCGCGGCATCCGCACCCAGATCGGAGTCACAACGTCAGGACCGGCGACTCTCACCTTCGCGCAGGGCAAGGATCGTGCGGGCGTCGGCAGCCGTAGCGACCGCCAGCGCTGACGCGGCGATCTTCGGCCCGAGATTGCCCTCGCTGCGCGCGAGGCTCACGCAGTACGCCGCGATCGCCACGTTGAGCCCGGCGCGAGCCGCCATCCACGGCAGCCGGCGGCGCCCCGCCAGCAACCCGGGCACCAGCGCCAGGTCCGCGACACCGATCGCTCGCAGCGCCGTGGGGTGATCACCGAGCTTCAGCGCCCGGCCCACCTGCTCCGGCGCGAGGAGGATCGCTGCCCCGATCGGCAGCGTGGCCAGTCCTACGAATGCGGCCGAGCGCCGCGCACTCTCGTGGTCCATGAGAACCATCTTGTCCGACGGCTGGTGATCTCGCGCGCGGGATGTAGAGACGATGGGAACGTCTCCGTTCATGGAGTGAATGCGACCAGCCGAGGTCGCCACATCCGAGGAGACGCAGATGTCGAACACCATGCAGCCCGGCGAGATCGACGAGGTCCTCAGCCGTCCGCTGAGCCAGGAGCTCCTGGCGCGGGACCTGACCCGACTGGCGTACGTCGCCAAGGACGGCACCCCGAGGAACGTCCCGATCGGGTTCGCCTGGAACGGCTCAGAGGTCGTCATGTGCACCACGCCCAACTCCCCCAAGCTCATCTCGCTGCGCCACAACCCGGTCGTCGCCCTGACCATCGACACCGAGGTGCACCCGCCCAAGATCCTGTTCATCCGTGGCATGGTCGAGCTCGACTACGTCGACGGGATCCCCTGGGAGTACCTCCAGATGAACGGCTCCTACCAGATGACGCCCGAGCAGCGGGTCGTCTGGGAGGCCGAGGTCCGCTCGCTGTACGAGCGCATGGTCCGGATCGTCGTCACCCCGACCTGGGCGAAGGTGATCGACTTCGACACCACGCTTCCGACCCAGGTCGAGGAGCTGGTCCAGCAGCGCGCCGAGCGGGAGGCCTCCCGATCCCGGTAGGGCTTCCCGCGAGCCGTTGCACTCCTCTGGCCTGTCGTGCGTGGTTCCATGACGACCATGGTGATCGGTTGGGGGTTCTTCTTCGGGGGTCTGCTCTTTGCCGCGTTCGGCATCTGGTTCGTCGTCTGGGGCGTGATCCAGCGCCGGCGGCTCAGAACCTGGACGCCGGCGACAGCGACGATCCGCGAGTTCGAGACCCGCAGGGTGAGCAGCGGACAGCATGGCTCGCGGACCAAGCTGATCGCGCACTACGAGTATCGGGGCCCCAACGGCGAGGAGTACGCCGGCGAGGGCGCCCTGGACAACCAGCGGTTCGCGGTCGACGGTTCGGCGCTCCCCCTGGCGATCGTCATCGATCCGCTGGACCCGAGTCGCTCGATGGTCGGATCCGAAGGCGCACCCATCGGCTGCCTGGTCGCGATGGCGATCCCGTTCACAGTGTTCGGCGGTGTCTTCGCCATGATCGGCTGGGCACTGACGGGTGTGACGGTCGTCTGAGCGACCCGTCGGTGGGTGCCGCTAGGACGAGCTCGACGAGCCGGACCCGTCGGGGCCCTTGGCCCGCACCTTCTCGACGTTGACCAGGGACTCCTGCAGCTCGGTGAGCCAGTCGCCCGTGTGCTGCTGGACGAGCTTGACGCACCAGCCGAGCGCGTCGCTGCGGCTGCGGGCGACGCCGCCGGAGACGAGCAGGTCGAGGACCGCACGCTCGGGCTGGCGCAGCCGGGTCATCACCGGCGCGGAGACGGTGGTGAACATGTGCCGCTCTCCCCCGACCTCCACGCCCCAGGAGACCTTCCGGCCGAACCTTCGCTCGGCCTGCCGCGCAACGGCCATCCGGTCCTCACGGGTGCGCTCGCGAAACTCGCTCGCCCGCCCCTCGTTCGCGGCAGCCATCTCTTCGTCCGAAGCGCCCTCGGCTGTCTTCGGCTCCTTGATCCGCCCGACAACGGTGATCTCCTCGCGGTCGACCACCACATCGACGATCTCGTCGTACACCCCATCGGGCAGTCGTCCGGTGAACCACCCGCGCAACTCAGTTGTAAGCATGTAATCATGCTTACTCGGCGACTCGCCGATTTCAAGGGGAGCTACGTCAGTCCAGCGATCCCGGCCATCTCGACGACTGCGATCGCGGCAGCGACCGCCGCGGTGACGTGGACGCGGCGGCGCCCCAGGAGCAGGTACGCCGCCAGCGCGGCCACCACCAGCGCCGCGCCGAGGCGCCACCACAGGTGGCCATCGGCCAGCGGGTGGCGGACCACCACGAGCGCGGCGACCACGAGTGACAGCTGCGTACGCCGCCAGGCGAGCTCGGTCCGCTCGGGCTGCAGTCCCGGGTCGCCGCCCACGCCGGCGCCGCTCACACCAGCAGGGCCATCGAGACGAGCGCGACCGAGCCGAGCACACCGAAGACCAGGGGAAGCGGTGCTCGGCGGGTCGGCAGGGCGTCACGCCTGCGGATCGCCCGCTCGCTGCGTACCCAGCTCCACCAGGACCACGCGGCACAGCCGGCCGCGAGGATCGCGAGACTGAGCGGAGCGAGCACGGCCAGGGCCGTGCCGCCGCCCACCTCGAGAGTGTCGACAGCGACCGCGACGGCGAGGAACGCCAGTGAGGTGCGGATCCAGGCCAGGAACGTACGCTCGTTGGCCAGCGTGAACCTGACGTCGGGCTCGTCGGTCGAGCTGTAGAGCCAGCTGTCCAGCCGGCCTCGGCATTCGCGGGTCACGAGGCAGGCTGCGTGACAGCCCCGGCCTCGGCGTCCGTGTCGGTCCGGGAGTGGCGACCGGTCACGCCGGGGACGAGTGCCGCGGTGACGGTGAACAGGACCGTCGCCACCCAGGCGATCGTCATCCAGCGTTCCCAGCCGCCTGTCGCCTCGACCACTCGCGGCGCGAAGAGGACCGTCGCCAGGATGAAGGTGCGGTTGAGCAGGTGATTGAGACCGAAGGCTCGGCCCTGGATGTCGGGGTGGACCTCCTCGACGTGCTCGGAGAAGCTCGCCATCCACGGTCCGAAGATCGACGCGAGCGCCACGCCGACACCGACGAACAGGACGATCACCACGCTCGCGGACGCCTCGCTCCCCTGGCCCATGAGCGCCAGGAAGGCGCCGAGGAAGATCGTGGCGGCGACACCGCCGCCGACCATGAGGGCCTTGCGGCGCTGCGTACGGTCCGAGATGCGGGCGAAGACCAGGCTCATCGCCAGGTTGCTCAACCAGAAGACCATCGTCATCGCCGAGGCGGCACGGACCGAGACGCCGAACTGCTGAACGAGCATCGTCTGGGCGTAGGCGTTCATGGTGGCCAGCAGGACATAGAGGAACGACATCGCCAGCACGTGGGTCCAGAAGGCGCGGCGCGCGAGGAGGAGGCCCAGACCCTTCCCGCCCTGCGGAATCTCGACGGTGTGGGCCTCGCGTTCGGTGAGGCGTACGGCGCGGCGGACCTCCGGGGCGAGGTCACGCAGGGTGAGGGCGACCACGATGGCACCGACCAGAGCGGCGCCGGCCATGATGAACAGCTGTGAGCGCCACTGGTTGCCGAAGACACCCAGGGTCGCCGAGGCCACGGCGGCGGCGAAGAAGTTGGCGCCGACCGAGCCCCAGCTCCAGAAGGCGAACGCCTGCGCGCGGCCCATCCGCGGGGTGAAGTCGCGGATCAGTGGTTGGGTGCCGGCGACGGCGACGCCCTCGACGAACGCGAGCACGATCCTGGCGAGCGCGAAGTGGGCCACCGAGTCCGCGGTCGCCATGAACAGGCAGGCGGCGGCGGAGAGGAACATGAACGGCACCAGGATCCTCACCCGGCCGACGCGGTCGGCGAGCTCCCCGCCGAGGTAGCCGGCGAGGGCACCGAAGATCAGCGACGCGGCCGTGATGAGGCCGTACGTCTTGAGCGACATCCCGAGGTCGTCGAGCAGCAACGGCAGAACGGGGGCCAGCTGACCCTCGAACGCCGAGATGAACAGGGCGAGCACGACTACAGCCAGCAGCACGCGACGGCGCGCTCCGACTGGGTACTCGGTGAGCAGGGTGCGGTAGGACACGGAGATCCGCCCTTCAAGATATTAGACAGAGCGTCTAGTAACGGTCGTCACGTCCGACTGTAAGGTCAGTGACCCGCGACACACAAGACACCCTGTCCAAATCCGCACCGCCACTCAGCGCGCGCCCGGATCGAATCCCGTCGCCCAGAAGCGTCCGCGGCGCGAGAGCTCGACGAGCGTCTCGACGACCTGGTCGGTGGCCGGCCGCGGCTCCGGGGCATCCAGCCACCACAGCAGCACGGCCACCTGCTCACCGACCCACGCCCGCGCCAGCACCTGAAGATCCACGCGCGGGCGGACGGCGTGTGCTTTCACCCGAGCCGTGAAGATCTCGTGGGCGGTGGTGCTCCAGGCGTCCTCGAACGCCCGCAGGCCGCGCCCGTCCCCTTCACCCCGCAGGATCATCCGGTACGCGTCGGGCTGCTCGGTCGCATGCCGGAACACCTCGGCCACCGGCTCGCCGGTGAACCCGGCGTCCTCCGGGGCCAGCACCTCGGCCAGTCGCTCCTTCAGGTCCAGGAGGACCGATGACACCACGTGGTCGTAGAGCGCCTCCTTGTCCTTGAAGTGTGTGTAGAAGGTCGCCCTGCCCACGTCGGCCGCAGCGACGATGTCCTCCACCGTCACCGCGGCGTAGCCACGCTCGAGCACCAAGGAGACGAGCGCATCGCGGAGCGCTCCTCGCGTTCGCCGGCTGCGCCGGTCCTCAACCACGGTCATGGGCACTGTTCTAGCACTTTGCCGAACGGCTGGACTGTTTCTGGACACACTGTCTATGATCTCGGTGACCGCGCTCACAGCAGCGAACCCGACAACCAGGAGGGCATCCGTGAATCTCGGCAGCTATCTCACCCGCACCGCGACCTTCACCCCCGACGCCACCGCCCTGGTCTCCGGCACCGACCGATGGACCTACCGCCAGCTCGAGGACGACACCAACCGGCTCGCCGCTGCCCTCATCGCCCGCGGCTGCACGCCGGGCACTCCCGTCGCCACCCTCGCCACCAACCGAGGCGAGCTCGTCGTCGCGGAGATGGCGATCTGCAAGGCGGGCGCGCTCCGCGTCCCGATCAGCGCCCGACTCGCCGCCGCCGAGGTCGAGCACGTGCTCCTCGACGCGGCCGTGAAGGTCGTCTTCACCGGCGGCGCCTACCTCGAGCTGGTCCGCAAGATCGTCGACGCTCATGGCCTGGAGTGTCTGATCATCGATCTCGACAACCGCGCCACCGTCGCCGCCGCGTACGACGCGCTGCTCGCCGAAGGCTCCACCGACCCGGTCGCGGTCGACGTCGACGAGGACGCTCCGGCCGTCCTCAACTTCACCTCCGGCTCGACCGGGACTCTGAAGGCGGCGGTGCAGACCGTCGGCAACCGGCTGGCCAACATGCGCAAGCTGGCGATGAACCCCTACGGCTCGCTCTCTGCCGAGGCCGTCTATCTCGCCCCCGGACCGATCACCCACGCCAGCGGCATGGTGATCCTCGGCTGCTTCTTCCGCGGCGCGGCCGTGGTCGTGCTGCCGGCGTTCGAGGTCGAGGCCTACCTCGACACGCTCGAACGCGAGCGGGTCACCCACACCTTCGTCGTGCCGGTCATGCTCAACCTCGTCCTTGCCTCCCCCACCCTGCGCGAGCGCGACCTCTCCGCGCTGCAGAGCATCACCGTCGGCGGCGCCCCGGTCAGCCCGGCTCGGCTGCGCGAGGCCGTCGAGGCCCTCGGTCCGGTGGTCAACCAGGGCTACGGCCAGGGTGAGACGACCAGCGCGATCACCTTCCTCAGCTCCGAGGACGTCGTCCGCGGCATCGAGTCCGACCCGGAGCTGCTGCTCTCCTGCGGCCGCCCGGTCTACGACACCGAGGTGATCGTGGTCGACGACGACCACAACCCGCTGCCCGCCGGCGAGATCGGCGAGATCGTGGCGCGCGGCCCGGACTGCGTCCGGGAGTACTTCCACGCACCCGAGGCGACCGCCGAGACCTTCCGGGACGGCTGGGTGCACACCGGCGACCTGGGCCGGATCCGTGAGGACGGCTTCGTCTTCATCGTGGACCGGAAGAAGGACATGATCATCTCGGGCGGCTACAACGTCTACTGCTCCGAGGTCGAGGCCGCGCTCTACGAGCACCCGGCCGTCAGCGAGGCCTGCGTCGTCGGCGTGCCCAGCGAGAAGTGGGGCGAGACGGTGAAGGCGTACGTCTCCCTCGCCGCCGGCACCATCGCGACCGAGGAGGAGCTGCGCGACTTCTGCCGGACGCGTCTCTCGGGGGTGAAGGTGCCCCGGATCATCGAGTTCGCCGACGCACTCCCCCTCAACCGCAACGGCAAGGTCGACCGGCGGGCGCTGCGCGAGCGCGACTGGGCCGGCACCGAGCGGAAGGTCGGCTGAGATGACCTTCTCCCTCAACCCGTCCTACCCCGACAACCCGCGCCTCGACGAGCTGGTGACCCGGCTGCGCGACTACCTCGAGGGTGAGCTCGCCGACTACGAGAGCGGCCTCGGCCTCGGCCCGGAGACGCCGCTGGACCGCTCGATGCTGGAGCCGGTCTGGCAGCGCAGCCGTGAGCTCGGCTTCTACGGCATCCATCTGCCCGAGTCGCTCGGTGGGCAAGGTCTGAGCTTCACCGAGCTCGCCGCGCTCAAGGAGGAGATCGGCGCGTCCGGTCGCCAGCTCGCCACCAGCGTGCTCGGTGACATGGGTGGACCGCTGCGGGTCGGAGCCATCTTCGAGCACGCGACCGAGCACCAAGTAGAGAAGTACCTGATGCCGGTCGTCCGCGGTGAGCGCGCCTGCTGCTTCTCGATGACCGAGGACGACGCGGGTTCCGACGTACGCCGGATGCGGACCACGGCCACGCCCACCTCGGGCGGCTTCCTGGTCAGCGGTCGCAAGGTGTTCAGCACCGGCGGCACCTTCGCCGACTTCGCGATCCTGGTGGCCCGGATGGCCGGCGAGGAGGAGTCGTACGCCGCGTTCTTCGTCGACCTCGACTCCCCCGGCTGCCGGGTGCTGCCCGGCGACCTGCCGCTGTCGGGTCAGAACATCGAGAGCGACGTGGTGCTCGAGGACTGCTTCGTGCCGCAGGAGAACCTGCTCGGCGAGGTCGGCCAGGGGCTGCGGATCGCGCTCGGCCGGGTCACCGCCAACCGTCTGCTGCACTGCCCGACCGCGCTCGGTGCCGCCCGCCGCGCGCTCGCGCTGGCGCTCGACTTCGCGGCACACCGCACCGTCTTCGACGGGCTGCTGCTGGAGAAGCAGGCGATCCAGCACCGGCTCGCCGACATGGCCACCGACTACTACGCCGCCCGGTCGATGACCTATGACGCCCTCGCAGACCTGGACGCCGGCAAGCGCCCACGCATCGAGTCGTTCATGTGCAAGCTGTTCGTGGCCGAGCGGTCCTTCGAGATCGCGGACGCGGCGCTGCAGCTGCACGGCAAGGCCGGCATGGTCCGTGGCGCGGAGATCGAGGTGATCTGGCGGCGGCTGCGGATGTTCCGGGTGCTGACCGGCTCCTCGGAGATCCAGCGCAACGGGGTCATCCGCGACCTGGTGAAGTCGCTGGGGGCGTGATGAGCGAGCGTCAGCGAGCGACCAACGAGTCCTTCATCGGGCCGCGTCCGTATTCTGGCGTTTGCGCTACGGGGGTGGCCCGATGACCGATTTCCACCAGGAGGAGGCCGATGCCCGCCGTGGGTTCGTCGCCGCGCTGAAGCCCGGCGTCGTGTCCAGGGCCGACGGCACCGTCGCGTTCGACGCGGAGGCCGACGCCTTCCTCGACTCTCCCGCTCCGGCCACCGCACACGCCGGGCTGTGGCAGCACAGCCGGCTGACCTCGCTGCAGGGCCTCTTCGAGGTCACCGACGGCATCTACCAGGTCCGCGGCCTCGACCTCGCCAACCTCACGATCGTCGAGGGCGATCGCGGGATCATCGTCATCGACACCCTCACCACGGCCGAGACCGCGACCGCCGCGCTGGGGTTGTACCGCGAGCACCGTGGGGACCGCCCGGTCACCGGGGTCGTGCTGACCCATCCCCATGCCGACCACTTCGGCGGCATCGGCGCCGTGCTCGCGGCGGCCGATGGTGACGTACCTGTCGTGGCGCCGGAGGGGTTCCTGGAGCACGCGGTCTCGGAGAACGTCTACGTCGGTCCGGCGATGGGCAGGCGGTCGGGCTTCATGTACGGCACTCTGCTGCCGGTCGCGCCGGACGGACATGTGGGCTGTGGTCTCGGTCCGCGGCTCGCGTCCGGGACCATCGGGCTGGCCGAGCCGACCGACTCGATCACCCGGACCGGCGAGACGCGCGTCATCGACGGCGTGGAGATGGAGTTCCAGCTGACGCCGGGCAGCGAGGCGCCGGCGGAGATGAACATCCTCCTCCCGGGCCGCAGAGCGCTCTGCCTGGCCGAGAACGCCGTCCACACCCTGCACAACATCGTCACGCTGCGCGGCGCCGAGGTGCGCGACGCCCGGTTGTGGGCGCGCTATCTGACCGAGGCGATCGACCTGTTCGCCTCACGCTCCGATGTCGCGTTCGCGACGCATCACTGGCCGACCTGGGGCGCGGGGCGGATCGAGGCGTTCCTCGCCGGGCAGCGTGACGTCTATGCGTACCTGCACGACCAGACCGTACGTCTCATCAACCGTGGCCTGACGCCGAAGGAGATCGCCGAGGAGCTGGTCCTGCCGCCGGCCCTCGACTCGCAGCCGTCGACGCGCGGCTACTACGGCTCGCTGAGCCACAACGTGAAGGGGATCTACCAGCGCTATCTGGGCTGGTACGACGCCAATCCGGCCCACCTGTGGGAGCTGCCGCCGAAGGCGGAGGGCGAGCACTGGGTGCGCCTGCTGGGTGGTGCGGCCGCGGCCGTGGAGCACGCCGCGACGCTCGTCGCCGGCGGTGACGCCAACGACCTGCGGTTCGCCGCCACCCTGCTCAACCATGTGGTCTTCGCCGAGCCATCGGAGCGCTCTGCGCGAGAGCTGCTGTCCGAGGTCTACACCCGGCTCGGGCACGGCGCCGAGAACGCCACCTGGCGCAACATCTACCTGACCGGTGCCCGCGAGCTGGTCGACGGCCCGAAGGTGCCGCCGCGCGGTGGTGGGCGCGGGCTGCTGGCAGCCCTCACCGTCTCGCAGCTGCTGGACTCGCTGGCGATCCGCGTGGACGGTCCTCGTTCGTGGGACCTCGATCTGCGCATCGACTGGCATCTCACCGACCACGACGGCACTCCCGAGGGTGGCTGGTGGCATGCCCGGCTGCGCAACGGTGTGCTCGTGCACCGGCGTGACAGCGCCGCCGACCCGGCTGCCGGCCTCACCCTGACGCTCACCCGTCCCCAGCTCGCCGGCCTGTTGGGCAGGCGGAGTCTCGACGGGATCGAGCACTCCGGTGACCTCGGCGTGCTCCAGCGGCTGCTGGGGGTGCTCGAGGCACCCGAACCGGCATTCCCTATCGTGACCGCGTGACCGACGACACACCCGCCACGGGACTGACCGAGCTCCACGCCCGCCGCTTCCTGACGACGGACGCGGCGCGAGCCGACAAGATCGCCCGGTGGCACGCCAAGGGGCGGCGTACGGCTCGGGAGAACATCGCCGATCTGGTCGATCCGGGCTCGTTCGTCGAGTACGGAAGGTTCATCACCGCAGCCCAGGAACGCCGCCGTGACCTGGCCGAGCTCGTCGTCGAGACGCCCGCCGACGGGATCGTCGGCGGGACTGCCACCGTCGCCGGGAAGCCGTGCGCGGTGCTCTCCTACGACTACCTGGTGATGGCCGGCACCCAAGGCATGCGCGGGCATCGCAAGTCCGACCGGCTGATCGAGGTCATCGGGCGGATGCGGCTGCCGGCCGTCTTCTTCACCGAGGGCGGCGGCGGTCGTCCCGGCGACACGGACATCCCGCTGGTCTCCGCGCTCGACGTCGGCTCGTTCGCGCTCTGGGGTGAGCTCGAGGGCGTCGTACCGCGGATCGCCGTCGTCTCCGGACGCTGCTTCGCCGGCAACGCGGTCCTGGCCGGCTGTGCCGACCTCCGCATCGCTACCCCGGACGCCAACCTCGGCATGGCCGGGCCGGCGATGATCGCCGGCGGCGGGCTCGGCAGCTTCGCACCCGAGGAGATCGGGCCGGTCAAGGACCAGACCGCCAACGGCGTCATCGACCTGCTCGTCGAGGACGAGGCGGCAGCCGTCGAGGCCGTACGCAGCATCCTCTCCTACCTCGAGCCCAGCGCCGACGGCGGCGAGGCCGGCGACCAGACCGATCTGCGGACGCTCCTCCCCCACAACGACCGCGAGGCCTTCGACGTACGTCCGGTCGTCGAGGCCCTCGCCGACATCGACTCGGTGACCTGGCTCCGTGAGGCGTACGCACCCGAGCTGGTGACAGCGCTGGCGCGAATCGACGGGATCGCGGTCGGCGTGATCGCCAACCAGTCGACCCACCTTGCCGGTGCCCTCACCAGCGACGCGTCGGTCAAGGCCGCAGACTTCCTCGCGCTCTGCCAGCGCTGTGGCCTCCCGGTGGTCTCGCTGGTCGACACGCCGGGTTTCATGGTCGGACCGGAGGCCGAACGCGGCGGCCTCGTCCGTCACGCGTCCCGGATGGTCGTCGCCGGCGCCCAGCTGTCGACCCCGCTGGTCGGGGTGATCCTGCGCCGCGGCTACGGGCTCGGCGCGCAGGCGATGCTCGGCGGCAGCACCCACCGCCCGCTGCTCACCGTCGCCTGGCCCGACGCCCACCTCGGCCCGATGGGCTTGGAGGGAGCGGTACGCCTCTCCATGGCCGCCGAACTCGCCCAGATGCCCGAGGCCGAGCGTGAGGAGCGGGTCACCGCACTCACCGAGGAGTACCGCAAGCAGGCCAGCGCGCTCAACGCCGCGCGGATGTTCGAGATCGACGATGTCATCGACCCTGCCGAGACTCGCAGCGTCATCGCCGCCACGCTACGCCGCGCCTAGGACGCACCGCCTTCGTCGTCCCAGATCTGCTGGCCGATCTCGCTCTGGTCGGGACCGTCGAGGCCCAGCAGCTGCGCCGGGCTGTAGGTGTTCCGATCGTCGGCCGCCTGCTCCATGATCCTCTCGGCGCGCTCGGGGGCGGTGTCGTGAGGCACCACCAGCAGACGCAGCCGGTCGCCGGTGGCCATCGAGAGCACCACGAGGTGGGTGTCGTCGGACGGGAACGAGCCGACCTTCACGATCCCGCGTGCGGCACGGACCTTGCGGACGCTCGGCGCGCCAGCGACCGAGTCCCAGTCGGGCCGGGAGAACAACAGCCGCGAGATCCGGCCCACGCGATGGGGAAAGTGATCGACGAGATCGGCGACCTCGGCCTGAAGGTCGCGTGACTGCGGCCACCAGGCTCCGTCGAGCGGACCGGACGAGAAGCTGTTGTCCAGGCGGATCCGAAGATCGACGCGAACCGCGGTGATGAGTTCTACTGTCGGTGACGTCGTCATGACGCCCACCCTTCGTGCAGCCCTGCGGACTCAACGAGTCCGGCCGGCAGCGTGGTTAGAACAAGTGTACTACGCCCCCAGCCGGATCCGTCTTCCTAGACCTCCTTCAACCGCGGCACCAGGTCGACGAGCGAGGTGGTCCACGGCACCGGGTCGACATACGGCGTCGGCATCAGCCCGACGAGCGTGATACCCAGAGCGGCGTACTCCTGCATCGACTTCAGGAAGGCGTCCGGGTCCTCGACCGAGGGGCCTTGGAAGAGGATGGTCTTCTCGATCGCGTCGTAGTCGGTGCCGACGTCGTCGCAGTGGCCGCGGAGCACCTCGAGCTTGTGCTTGACGGTCTCGACCGCCTCGGGGCCGGGGCCGCCGAAGAGGTTGGTGCCCTGTCCGTACTTGGCGACCAGGCGGAGCGTCTTCTTCTCGCCTCCCCCGCCGATCAGGACCGGGACCGTCCCGTTGACCGGCTGCGGGAGCGAGATCGTCTCGGCGAGCTGGTAGTGCTTGCCCTCGTAGGCGCCGTCGTTCTCCGACCACATCTGGCGGCAGATCTCCAGGGTCTCCTCCAGGCGCTCGAACCGCTCCGCGGTCGGCGGGTACGGCACGCCGAGCCCCTGGTGCTCACGCTCGTACCACGCCGCCCCGATGCCCAGCAGCGCGCGGCCACCGGAGAGCCGGTCGAGTGTGGTGACGATCTTCGCGAGCAGCCCGGGGTGGCGGTAGGTCACTCCGGTGACGAGCAGGCTGAGACGAACGTTGTCGGTGATCCCGGCCAGGTAGCCCAGCGTGGTGTAGCCCTCGAGCATCGGTTCGAAGGGGCCGCCGGCCTGCTCCATCTGGAACCAGTGGTCCATGACGGTGAACAGGTCGACGCCGCCCTCGTCCGCGATGCGGGCCGTCTCGGTCAGCTTGTCGGCCAGCGTGGTCTCCCACTCGGGGTGGGTGAACGTGAAGTAGTGGAGTCCAAGATCCATACCTCTGACGCTATGTCTTCGAGCGCGCTCGAAGACAAGCCCTTAGACGTGACGGGCCATGCGCAAGGGCGAGGCGATCACGACAACCGCAGCGAGGACGAACATTGCGACCGCCACCCACAGCGCCTGGCGGAGCCCCAGCAGCTGTGCCACCAGCCCGCCGGACAGGGCACCGATCACGGCACAGGTGCGGTTGGCGGACCGGATGGTCGCGTTCATCCGCCCCTGCAGATCGTCCGGCGTCACAGACTGTCGATACCCCAGTGAGTTGGCGTTCTCGATTCCCATCCCGAACCCGGCCATCATCTGAGCGACGCCGAGTACGACGACGCCCACTGCCGTGTGTGGCGCCAGCGCCGCGCACCCCCACGCCACCGGTCCGACGACGAATCCGAGCACCACCGCTCCCCCGGCACCGAGGCGACGCCCGGCGCTCACCGCGAGCAGTGCGCCGGCAAGGCCGCCGACACCGGCGAACGCGAGGACGACGCCGTACGTCACCGCCCCGAGCCCCAGTTCGCGCATCGCGAACGGAGCGAAGGCGGTCACGGCCATCGCGTTGCCGATGAACCAGACGTGCGTGGAGATCGCGTGTGGCGCGAGGGTGCGGTGGCGGTAGATGAAACGTACGCCGTCGGCTATATCCCGCATCACGTGGGCCGGAGTGCTCGCGCGGCGCGGCAGCGACGGCTCCTCGACGCGCAACCGTGCGTTCATCACCGCGCCGACGGCACAGGTGAGCGCATCGGCGAGGACTGTGAACGGCGCCCCGATGACCGCGACCATGCCTCCACCCAGCGCCGGTCCGGAGGTCATGGCGGCGGTGTCGCCCTGGTCGATGCGGGCGTTGGCCGAGAGCAGCGCGCTCTTCGGAACCAGTCGTGGCAGGAAGGACTGCCTGGCCGCGAGCTCGAGTACGGAGAGAGCGCCGACCACAAAGAGCACGGCGGCCACGATGGGCAGCGTGAGTGCGTCAGCCGCCCACAGCAGCGGGATGGCGAGCAGAGCCACCGCCTGCAACGCGTTCGACCACACGAGTAGGGGCTTGCGCCTGACCCGGTCGACGAGGACGCCGGCGAAGAGTCCCAGGAAGGCGTATGGCAGCACTCTGGCGGCGTTGACGATGCCCACCTCGGCAGGCGTCGCTACAAGCACCTGCACGATGAGCACCTGGATCGCGACCGTCGAGACTGCTGTGCCGAACGAGCCCGTCGTGGAGGCTGTCCAGTAGCGGACGAAGGCGGGAAGCCGCATCGCCTCGTCGCTCACGCGGCCTCACCCTACCGAGGAGCCACCGAATCACGATGAGCCAGTTACGGTCTGTTCGACTCGCGCTCCGGCAACGCTGCCAGGTGCTTGTGGCCCCAGTCCCCCAGCGGTTGGAGGGCGGCGATCAGCTCCGCCCCGGCCGGGGTCGGACGATAGAGGACCTGCACCGGCGTCGAGGGGATCACCTCTCGCACAATGAAGCCGTCGCGCTCGAGTTCCTTGAGCCGCAGGGCCAGCATCCGGTCGGAGATGCCCTCGACAGTGCGCCGGTATTCACCGAAGCGGCGCGCACCGCCCACAGCCGCAAAGAGCACCGCGCCGGACCAGCGTTGTCCGACGCGCTCGAGGGTGCGCTGGAAGACGGCGCACGACCTACCTTCGACCTGCACGTCATTGGTTGTCACTTACTCAGGATAAGTTGCTAACACCCTGGTTGCAACGCCGAGTTGCACCGCACAGACTCTGCGGTTGTCGGCCCATCGACCGGCCTCAAGATCGTCCGCGGACGCGGGTCAGCCAAAGGAGTACACGCGTGTTCATCGCGTACATCGTCGTCTCGTCCCTGCTCGCGCTCGCCTGCCTGGCATCCGGGACGACCAAGGTGACCAGGCAGCCGGCCCTGGTCGAGCAGCTGGGTGGCCTCGGCGTCGCCGCCAAGTACGTACCGGTTCTGGGCGTTCTGCTCGTTCTCGGTGCCATCGGCCTCATCGTCGGCAACTGGGTCGGCGCCCTCGGCGTCGCGGCAGCGGGGGCGCTCGCGCTCTACTTCATCGGCGCGATCATCACCCACCTGCGTGCCGGCGACGCCAAGGGCTCCGTGCCCACGGTGGCTCTCACCGTCGTCTCCGTCGCGGCGCTCGTTCTCCGGGTGCTGTCGCTCTGATCCCGGAGACGCCGGCCCAGGTCAGCGCAGCAGCGGCTCCCGCTTGAGGTCACGCTTGTCGAGCTTCGCGTCGTAGGTGGCCAGCGGCTTCGCCTTCGACGCGTCGGCCTCGACCGTGGCGGTCGCGACGCCGGCCCACTCCAGGATCCGGGCGGTGGCGAGCTCACGCTCGTCGGCGACCAGGCCGGCCACGTTGGCACCGTGGTTCATCCCAGGCGCGGTGAAGACGTAGGAGTCATCGGCGAAGATGCCCGGGCGGAAGCGCTCGGCGCCCCACGGGTCGGCCTCGCCGTAGACGAAGAGCATCTGGTTGGCGTGCTTGCGCACCCAGGAGTCGACGTCACGCATCGCCGACGGGTCGAACCGCATGTCGATCTCGCGCGGGACGAAGCTGCGCGGCGGCTGGTAGCCGTAGCGGATCAGCTCGTCCTCGATGTGCGGGAAGCCGATCGTCGGCGCACCGAGCTCGGTGCCGGCCTGGTAGTAGTAGGGCGTGTAGGGGCTCAGGCCCTGGTCGGTGTAGAAGCTGAAGCCCGAGTAGTAGTTGATCGAGTCCCAGATCGCCTGGTCGCTGGCGGTCGCCGCGTCGGCGGGGATGTTCGAGCACTCGGCGGTGCCGGCGTACTGCCAGAAGGCCCAGACGTAGTCGAGCACGACCATCTCGTACGCAGCGTCCAGGCTGCCCACGGTGTCGAAGGTGTAGCCCTCGGTCTCGGCGAGGTCGGCGTAGGTCGCCTTCAGTGCCTCGCGGCGGACGAGCGCCTCGCGCTGGACGCCGTTGAGCCGGTCGCGGCAGTCCTCGGTGCCGACGGTGGCGAAGAACTCGTCGTAGGCGGAGTCCTCGCGGTTGACCACGTCGTTCGGCGCGACGTAGGCGACGATGCCGTCCATGTCTCGGGGGTAGAACCGCTCGAAGTAGGTGGCGGTCATGCCGCCCTTGGAGCCACCGGTGGCGAGCCAGTTGGCGGAGTAGATCGGCTTCAGCGCCTTGAAGATGGCGTGCTGGTCGCTGGCGGCCTGCCAGATGTCGAGGTCGTCCCAGTCGGCCGGGGCGGGTCGCGACGGGGTGAAGAACCGGTATTCCATCGAGACCTGGTTGCCGTCGATGATGCGGGTCGGCTCGCTGCGGCCGGGGTTGGTCGAGACGTTGTAGCCGCTGGTCTGGAACACGGTGGGGCGGGCGGTGTCCTTGTGCAGCACGGTGAACCGCTGCTGGAAGGTCTCACCATGGGGCCGCCGGTGGTCGACCGGCTGGGTGAAGTTCAGGACGAAGTAGCGGTAGCCCTGGACGGGCTTCTCCTGGATCAGGCTGACGCCCTCGATGGCGAGCAGGCGGTCGAGGATGTCGTCCTCGGCGGCTGTCGCGGGGCTGGCGGGTGTGACGAGGAGCAGGGATACCAGCCCCATCGCCACCAGAATCCGGCCGATCAATGCACGCATGTGGGGTCTCCTTCGGTGCGGGTCCTCGGCAACCTAGCCGACCTGCGCGTGGGGCACCTCTGAATTAGGAACCGGGAAGGAAGTCGTGTCCGGTTGCCTTCTAGAAGGCAACGACCACACGGGCGACGCCCGACGAGGAGGCGCTTCACCATGACGTTCGACGCACACGAGCTGCTGGCCACCACCCGCCACGGGATCCTGGCCACGATCAAGGCCAACGGCCTGCCACAGCTCTCACCCGTGTGGCAGTTCTACGACCGCGAGCGCAGCGAGATCCTGATCTCCACCCGCGAGGGGCTGGTGAAGACCAAGAACCTCCGCCGCGACCCCCGCGCAGCGATCGAGGTCGACGGCCCGGGAGGGCGGTCCTGGGCGACGGCCGAGGGCACGGTCACGCTGACCGGGCCCGGCGCCTCCCTCGACAGCCCAGAGGTCGACGCGCTCGTCGACTACTACCGGCGCGGCGCCGGCGAGCACCCCGACTGGGACGAGTACCGCGAGGTGATGGTCACGGACCGCCGCGTACTGATCACCATCACGGTCACGAAGGTCTACGGCGCGGACCTCGGCTGATCCGGCGGCCGGAAGGGCCGGCCGAGCGCTCCTCGCTCGGCCGGTCGGTGACGGTTTCCGCGGGGCTACCTACGCGGATTGAACAACGTGCCGAACCCGGACGCACCGAGTCCGCACAGCATGATGACGGCTCCGACGATGACGTTGGAGGCGATCATTCCAGTGGTGGTGTCGACGCCGTTCATGAGCCACGGCGAGACGATCGCCCAGGCACCCATGAGCGGGACGGTCCAGGCCAGACCGTGTGTGCGGCCGAACGCCGACGCGAAACCGAGCGCCAGCAGAGCGACAGCGAGACCGATGATCAGGTTGCTGACCATCAGTGGTGATGCCGTGGTGTTGAAGCCCACGACCCACGGCGATATGGCCAGATAGAGACCGGCCATCATCGTGACACCGTCGACCACCTGAGCGGTGGCGGAGGAGCCGGTCAGATCGAACCGGTCCCGGAGTGCCGCGATGTCGGGATGTTCCTGGATAGACAGGTTTTCAGACGACATTTCTTGTTCACCTCCTTAGCCCAAATGCCAGAGGCAACGACTGTCTCTGCCACTCATTCTAGGCCCGCTAGGACGCAATGAACCCTCCTCGAGCGGTGGCAATATGGTCGCCATGGACGTGACGTCGCTGCAGGCCTACTGCCTCACCAAGCCCGGTGCCTGGCCGGACAACCCGTGGGACCACGAGCACCCGGTGATCAAGGTCGGGCCCGGTGAGCGCGGCAAGATCTTCGCGTTCCTCGGGGCCGCGAAAGTGGGGCTGAAGTGCGGGCCGTCCCGGGAGATCGCCGACGAGTGGCTGCTGCGCTACCCCAACGACGTGACCGTCACCGGCTACATCGGCCGCTCGGGGTGGAACGACCTCGCCTGGGGCGGTCAGATCCCGGACGAGGAGATCCTGGAGGCGGTCGACGAGTCGTACGAGGTCATCGTCGCCAAGCTGCCGAAGAAGCTTCGCCCGCACTGATCTCGCCGCGCGCTACTTCTTGCCGGCCGACTCCTGATAGAGGTCGGCGTATGTGGGGGTGTCCTTGATCAGCTCGTCACAGAAGGCAGCGACGTCGGAGCCGATGAGTTCGGTGACCCCCTTGCCCGAGGCTGCGCCCTCCTCGAAGAAGTCGACGATGCCGGTCAGCAAGGTCCCCTCGGCGAGACCGACGGGGCCGACCTTGAAGAGATACTTCTGCATCTCCTTGTAGACGATCTGGTAGTCCTCCGGGAGCGCCTTCACCCGTGCCAGGTGCGCTCGCCACTGCTGCTTGCCCTCGATGATGTCTCGAATACTCATGTCAGCCTCCCAGACGGCTCAGTTTGCGCGCGACGCTGCGGTTGAGTTGGTCGCGCCACTTGTCGCGGTAGGTCCGCGCCCCTTCTCCCCCGGCCAGCGCCTCACAGAATCCGGGGATGTCGTCGCCGAGCACGTCATCGATGCTCTGGCCCTCGGCCGCCGACTCCTCCAGCAGGCCGAGCACCCCGTCAGCGATCGGGGTGAGGCTGCGACCGGTGAAGTCGCCGTACGGCAGCAGGTTTGCCGTGATCTGCTGCCACCCGGCTCGGTAATCGGGTGGCAGCGCCTCGGCCCGGGCGTTGAACGCCTCCCAGTCCCTGTTGAGATCACTGCCGGTGATCTTCTCCCAGAACGTCATACCCCGCACCTCTGTCATCTTGACCTCCAGGTCGTACCTAGTACTACTGACTACCGCTACAAAGTATCACTGAGTAGCGAAGTTGGCCAGCGTTGAGGCGTTCGCCCGGAGGCGTCCTGAGGCCTGAGCCCGGCATGCCGGGCTTGAATGAGGCCGATCTGTGAGGAATGGTGGAGCGGGTACTCCGTACCCAACCATGGAAGATCTCGACATGCTTCAGCTGACCGAGAACGCCACCACCATCGTCCGCTCGATCTCCGAGCAGTCCCAGGGCGCCGGCCTCCGGCTCGCCTCCAACGCAGAACCGGACGGCGCATTGAGCGCCGCTCTCGTCCCGACCGCCGAGGCGGAGGACCAGGTCATCGAGCAGGAGGGTGCGCGGGTCTTCCTCGACCAGGGCGCTGCCGCCGAGCTCGACGACAAGGTCCTCGACGCCGGGATGGACGACTCCGGCAACGTGCAGTTCGGGATCTCGCTGCAGGGCTGATTCCGTGCTACGCCGGGGTGTGCCGCAGTCGCGGTGCACCCCGGCGTACGTCATTTTCGACCACATCCGCGTTGTCGCACGCGTAGGGTCGCGGACATGAGCACCACCGGCGCACCTGCCTGGTTCCACCTCTTCCTCGACGTCCCTCGGGAACGATGGGAGGAGGCGGTCGGATTCTGGTCGGCTGCGACAGGATGGGCCATCTCGCCGCCGAGGGGCGAGGACGGCCAGTTCGTCACGCTCGTGCCGCAGACGGGCGATTCCTGGCTGAAGATGCAGGCTCTCGACGACGGCGAGCCACGGATCCACGTCGATCTCGATGCCGCCGATCGTGAGGCAGCGGTGGAGCGGTCGGTGTCGCAGGGAGCGAGTCCGGCATGGACGTACGACGGGGTTCCGGTGATGCGCTCCCCCGGCGGCATGCTCTTCTGCCACACGCTCGGCGAGGGAACTCAGCCACGCTTCGCGCGCTCGGAGCCGGAACGGGTGCTCGACCAGGTGTGCATCGACATCCCTCGCTCCCGCTGGGAGGAAGAGGTCGCCTTCTGGGCCGCGGTCACCGGGCGCAATCCCGAGCCGGCCAAGACCCCTGAGTTCGTACGCCTCGCCGACCCCGATCCGCACGGCGGGCTCCGGATCCTCCTGCAGCGGCTCGAGGACGAGGACGGTGAGGTCGGGGCGCATCCCGACGTCGCGGTCGCCAACCGGGCCTCGGAGACCTGCCGTCACGAGGCGCTCGGCGCGGACACGGTCGGCGTCTTCGAGTGGTGGACGGTGATGCGCGCGCCGTACGGGCAGATCTACTGCCTCACCGATCGCGACCCGGTGACCGGCCGCGTCCTCTAGCCTGGAGGGATGCGCCTCGCATCGTTCAACGTCGAGAACCTCTTCGCCCGGCCGAAGGCGATGGACGCCGACGAGGCCGATGCCACGACGCGGCGAGCGGTCCTGACCGCTCACGCCCGCGTCTCCACGCTTCTCGCCCAGCCCAGCTATCAGGGCGTTGAGCAGGAGATCTTGGACAACCTCGAGAAGCTGGGGCTTCTGAAGAGCGACGAAGGCGAGTTCGCGCGGCTGCGGAAGATGCGTGGCAAGCTGCTCAAACGCCCGCGCTCGGGGCCGGTGCAGCTGGTCGCGCAGGGGCGCAACGACTGGGTCGGGTTCGTCGAGCTCAAGACCACCGCCGTCGACGAGGTCGCCACAGAGAACACGGCGCGCGTCTTCGCCGAGCTGCGGGCCGAGGTCGCGGTGGTCGTCGAGGCCGACGACCGGCCGGGGCTGCACATGTTCTCCCAGACGCTGCTGCCGGAGGTCGGCGCCGAGGCGTACGAGCAGGTGATGGTCGTGGAGGGCAACGACGAGCGCGGCATCGACGTCGGCGTGATGGTCGGTGACGGCTACCGCCTGGTGCAGCTGCGCACCCACATCTTCGACCGCGACGAGGAGGGCGTGATCTTCTCCCGCGACTGCTGCGAGTATCACCTCGACGCTCCCAGCGGCGCGCGGATCGTGGTCCTCGCCAACCACTTCAAGTCCAAGGGCTATTCCGAGAAGGGCGACCCGCTCGGCGCCAAGCGGCGCGGCCGGCAGGCGAAGCGGGTCGCGGAGATCTACCGGGGCCTGCTCGAGGAGGGGATCGAGCACGTCTGCGTAGCCGGCGACCTCAACGACTCCCCCGCCAGCGAGTCGCTGAAGCCGCTGCTGTCGGTCGAGGGGCTCGCCGATGCCAGCGAGCACGAGCACTGGGACTGGAACCACCGACGCGGAACGTACGGTTCCGGCAACGAGGACGCCAAGATCGACTATCTGCTCCTCTCCCCCGCGCTGCGCGCGAAGCAGACCGGTGGCGGCGTCTTCCGAAAGGGCGTGTGGCACGGGCCGCGGACCAAGGATCCGTGGGACCTGTTCCCGACGCTGACCGCAGAGCAGCACGCCGCCTCCGACCACGCCTGCCTCTACGCCGACTTCACCGACCTGTGATCTGAAAACCTCCCGTACGCCGCTGGGATCTGCGTGAAATAGGGGCCATGTGCCTCGGACACGGACAGCAGCACGGGACTCTTCGGTCGATGAGCAGGCCGCTCACGCGGCGCACGGCGCTCGGAGCGGCGGGAGCCGGGCTCCTGCTGGCGTCAATGTCCTCCTCGTACACGGGTGCCGCGGCCTCGGCGACCGCCCGGGCCGGCGTCGGGGCGAGCCGGCTGTCGCGGCTCTCCTCCGGGACCACGCTGGTCCACGCCGATCTGCACAACCACACGCTGATGTCGGACGGCGACGGTGACCCTGACCTCGCCTTCGACTCGATGCGGAGCGCCGGGCTCGACGTCGCGGCGCTCACCGACCATGCCACGGTCTCCGACCACATCCTGGGTGATGCGCTCGCGGGGCTGCTGCCGGCGGCGTACAAGCAGATCGGCGGCATCACCCGCTCGGACTGGGCCCGGACCCGCGAGCTGGCCGATGCGGCCAACGCCGACGGCACCTTCACCGCGATCCGAGGCTTCGAGTGGTCGGAGCCGTTGTTGGGTCATATCAACGTGTGGGGAAGCGAGCACTTCACCGACGTCGTCGACGTCGGCGCGATGCGGCCGTTCTTCGACTGGCTGATGCGCTCGCCTTCCACCCCGCTGATCGACGGCGGGTCTGACGGGATCGCCGGGTTCAACCACCCCGGGCGCGAGCCGTTGCGGTTCCAGGAGTTCCGCTACGACGCGCGGGCGCGGGAGCGGATGGTGTCGCTGGAGATGTTCAACCGCGGCGACGACTACCTCTTCGAGGGCTTTGCCGACGGCCGGACCTCTCCCCTGTGCCAATGCCTCAACGCCGGCTGGCGCACCGGGATCAGCGGGGTCACCGACGAGCACGGCACCGACTGGGGCCACCCGGAGGGCAAGGGGCGCACCGGGCTGTGGGTCGCCTCCCACGACCGCGCCGGCGTCTTCGAGGCGATGCGGGCGCGGCGCTTCTTCGCCACGCGTACCTCGGGACTCCGGGTCGACGCGGTGGCCACGCTGGGCGGCGTCGAGCACCGGATGGGCTCGGTGATACCCGGCCGCGGCGGCGACATGCGGTTCACGCTCGACCTGGCTCGCGACGAGGAGTGGGTCGGCCGGGAGCTCCATCTGCAGGTGCTGCGTCCTGGCCCGTCGGTGCCCGTCGTGGCCTCCGTCGTGGCGTTCCGCGTAGGCGACCCGGTCTCGGTCACCGTGCCGGTCTCCGTCGACGACGGCGACTGGGTGCTGCTGCGGGTCAGCGACCCGACCCAGGCCAACGCGACCCCGGGGCCGGACGGCCATCCCTGCAACGACCTGGGCATCGCCTACACCAGCCCGTGGTGGCTGCAACCCTGACGGGTTTCCTGAGAAGGCGGCCCGCAGCCTGAAGATGCGCTGAAGGCGGGCGTCCTGGCGGTGGTTGCGGGCCTCGGCTGTGGCACGCTGGCGACGTGAACGAGGTGTGGTACGTCGTCGGGCTGGTCGCGGTCTCCGTGGCCGTGCTGGCGCTCGGGGTGTGGTTCGTGCGGCGTGAGATCAGGGACGAGGTCTCGCCGGCGCCGGTGCTGTGGGCCGGCTACGCGGTCGTGGCGGCGTTCGTCGTCTTCGGCGTGCTCCGCACGTCGTGGGTGGTGCTGTCATGAGGACTCGCGCTGATCTGTTGGGCTGGATCGGCCTCGCCGGCCGTCTCTACCTCGGCTTCGTGTTCCTCGCCGCCGGGCTTGCCAAGCTGCCCGAGCCTGCGATCACCGAGCAGGCGGTGCGCGGCTACCAGCTGCTGCCGTGGCAGCTGGCCCCTGCGTACGCCATCGCGATGCCGATCGCCGAGATCGTCCTCGGCGCGCTGCTGATCCTCGGGCTGTTCACCCGGACGGCGGCGGTGGCGACGGCGCTCGGCCTGTGCTCGTTCCTCGTCGGGATCACCTCGGCCTGGGCCCGCGGGCTCAACATCGACTGCGGCTGCTTCGGGGGCGGCGGCGCCTCGGCCGATCCCGCCTATCTCGCCGACACCCTCCGCGACCTGGGCTGGCTCGCGATCGCGGTCTACCTGATCGTCGTACGCCGCACCAAGCTCGCCCTCGACAACCTGCTGTTCCGACGCGGCGCCCCGCCGGTCAACGACTACAGCGACAGCTCGAAGAAGACCGAGTTGGGGTCGAGCACGTAGCTGCCGAAGGGCGGGCACTCGGTGAAGCCGTTGCCCGCGTAGAGGCGCCGGGCGGGCTCGTAGAAGTCTTCGGTCCCGGTCTCCAGGAGCACCCGGCGGCCGCCACGTGACGTGGCCTCGGCCAGCAGGTGGCGCAGCAGCGCGGTCGCGACGCCACGACCACGGGCGGCGGCAGTGGTGCGCATCGACTTGAGCTCGTAGTCACCCTCGCCGAGCGACTTCAGCGCGCCGCAGCCGACGAGCTCGGCGCCCTCCCAGGCCGACCAGAACGCGATCTCGGGCACCTTCAATGCCTCGAGGTCGAGCGCGTGCACCGACTCGGCCGGCGTCACCGCGTACATGTCCTCGAGGTGGTCCTCCAGGAGCCGGATCACCTCGGGCCGGGTCAGGTCGTCGAGCTCGAAACGCAGGGAAAGCACGGGCACGACTGGAGGCTATCCGAGCCCCTCCCCTGTCGTGGCGAGTGGGTGAGGTGGGGCTGGTGCAGTATCGCGGCGGACGACTAAGTTGTGCGATAGTGCGTGGCCTCAACGCTGGCAGAAGATGCCGCCGGCATCGCCACGCGGGGTCCGTCGCTGGATCGTTCGGACCGCTCCCCTAGCATCTGGGCATGCCTTCTCGTGCGCTCCCGGCCGTTGCCGCCGCTGCCCTGCTCCTGACGCTCTCCGCCTGTGGTTCCGACGACGGCGGGTCCGGTTCCGGCGAGGCCACGGAGAGCAAGGGTCCGAAGTCGAGCGAGTCCAGCGACTGGAAGTCGATCGTGAAGCCCGGCTCGACGAGCTGTGATTACGCCGAGGACCCGATGGGCGCCTCCAAGGAGGTGGACCAGCCGGAGAAGACCGCGCAGTACACCGGCAAGGTCGCAGCCACCATCAACACCTCCGTCGGCCCGCTCGCGATCACGCTCGACGCCGACAAGGCGCCCTGCACGGTCAACTCGTTCCTCTCGCTGGCCTCGCAGGACTACTACGACGGCACCAGCTGCCACCGCCTCGGCGCCAACCCCGGCTTCGAGCTGCTGCAGTGCGGCGACCCGACCGGCCAGGGCACCGGCGGCCCCGGCTACACGATCCCCGACGAGTTCGAGGAGAGCGACACCTTCCCCGCCGGCACCCTCGCGATGGCCAACACCGGCCAGCCCAACTCCGGCGGCAGCCAGTTCTTCATGGTCTTCGGCGACACCCAGCTCCCGCCCGCCTACACCGTCTTCGGCACCCTCGACGAGGCCGCCATCAAGACCCTGCAGGAGGTCGGCGAGGCCGGCGTGGGCGAGGCCGGCCCCGACGGCACCGGCGCCCCCAAGACCCCTGTCGAGTTCGAGACGATCACCGTCGGCTGACCCAACCCTGCCGAGTCGGCGCGATAAAAGAGCCATAGGCGTTTTCGCAATCCCGCCAGATGTTGTTGCGCTGCAACAG
>NZ_JBEXJF010000039.1:0-49999 GCF_040608935.1 Nocardioides sp. NPDC004968 | reverse complement strand
GGCACATCAGTGCCAACTCGGCCGACGTGCGTGACGGCTCGGCCGACGCGGCTGACGCCTCGGCGCTAGCGGCGGGCGGTGACGTAGCAAGCGACGGCGGTGGCGGCGGCTACGTTGAGGGAGTCGATGCCGGCGGACATCGGGATGATGGCGCGGCGGTCGGCAGCCTGCTGCCAGCGCGGGGAGATGCCGTGGCCCTCGGAGCCCAGGACCAGTGCGACCTTGTCGACGCCCTCGACGGCTTTCTCGATGTCGACGGCGTCGTCGGCGAGGGTCAGGGCGACGGTGGTGAAGCCGGCAGCGGAGAGGGAGGGTAGCGCTTCGTACCAGTCCGGCAGGCGGGTCCACGGCAGCGCGAAGACCGCGCCCATCGCGACCTTGATCGAGCGGCGGTAGAGCGGGTCGGCGCAACGCGGCGCAAGCAGTACGGCGTCGAAACCCAGCGCGGCGCCCGACCGGAAGATCGCGCCGACGTTGGTGTGGTCGACGATGTCCTCGAGCACCAGGACCGAGCGGGCACCCTCGAGCACCGACTCGACCGACGGCAGCGGCCTACGCTTCAGCGACGCCAACGCACCGCGGTGCACATGGAACCCGGTCACCTCCTCGGCCGCCTTCTCGCTCATCACGTAGCACGGCGCATCCGTCGTGGCGAGCGTGTCGGCGAGCCCGTCGAGCCACTTCGGCGCCATCAGGAACGAGCGCGGCTCGAAGCCACCGGCCACGGCGCGGCGTACGACCTTCTCCCCCTCGGCCAGGAACAGCCCTTCCGAAGTCTCGAGGGACTTGCGCAGCTCGACGTCGCGCAGGTCGCGGTAGTCCGCGAGCCGGGGATCGTCGGGGTCGGAGATCTCGATGAGTTCAGCCATGGTCAGGCGACCTGCACCGAGTCCTTCATGTCCCCCGGCACTTCCTCGGGGAACGAAAGGACCAGGTGTCGCCCCAACGCTGTCGCGACCCGAGCCAGGGTGTCGATCCGGTTGCGCGCCCCTCCACCTTCCTCGAGGCGGGAGATGACCGACTGCGTCGTACCCATCCGCGAGGCCAGCTCGCGCTGACTCAGTCCTGCCTCCGTACGCAAGTCGTAGATCAACTGCCCGAGGGCGAGATCCTGCTCGACGCTGGCCCTCGTCTCGTCGGACGGGGCGGGACGCTCGGCCCGAACCTCGGACCAGCGGGAGTAGTTCGCCATGGTTGTCCTCCTAGGGATAGCGCCGGGCACACTCGGCCGCTGCCTTGCGGGCCCTGGCCACCTCGCCGCGCTCGTTGTCTCGTTGTTTGTGGAACGTCGTCAGAAGGATGATCCGTGCATCGTTCGTGAACCTGTAGGTGATCCTCCGAGCAGTCGACCCCAGGGTGAAACGCAACTCGAACAGGCCGTCCCCCAGGCTCCGCGAGAGCGGCATCCGAGCGCGAAATCCGAGATCGGCCAACCGATCCACGATCACCACGGCTCGACCCCACTCCTCATCGCTCAGAGCATCCAGCCACTTCACGACCTCGTCATGAAGCTCGACCTCCATGCTCATGATCGCATCCACGCGATCATCGCACAACTGCGATCATCACACGACGGTTCACCGCGCTGGCACAGCACAAGGCTCATGAGACGACCGTAGGAGATCACTCATGGCAACGAGTCGACGGCGCGCCGACCCGACCAGGCCTAGAAGAAGTCCGGGTGGGCGACGCGGACGACCTCGCCGACGACAATGATCGCCGGGGGCTGGACGTTCTGGTCGGCCAGGGTCTTCTCGAGGGTCTCGAGGGTCGCCAGGACCGTACGCTCCGTGGGCATCGTGCCGTCGCAGATGACCGCCACGGGGGTGCCGGGCTCGCGGCCACCATCGAGAAGAGCGGTCGCGATCGCGGGGGCGTTCTGGACGGCCATCAGGAGAACCAGCGTGCCACCGAGCTGAGCGACGGCGGACCAGTTGGTCAGCGAGGTGGGGTCACCCGGCGGGACGTGGCCGGAGATGACGGTGAACTCGTGCGCGACGCCGCGGTGGGTCACGGGGATTCCGGCGACGCCGGGCACCGTCACCGGCGAGGTCAGGCCGGGGATGACGTGGACCGGGACGCCGGCCTCACGGCAGGCGAGCACCTCCTCGAAGCCACGGCCGAAGATGAAGTTGTCGCCGCCCTTGAAGCGTGCGACCGCCTTCCCCGCCAGAGCAGCCTCGACGATTATCCGGTTGATCTCCTCCTGCTGGGCCGAGCGGCCTCGGGGGAGCTTGGCGACGTCGACGAGCTCGACGTCGGCGGGCAGCTCGGAGAGCAGCTCTCGCGGCGCCAGCCGGTCGGCGACGACGATGTCGGCCTCCATCAGAGCCTTGCGGCCGGCGACCGAGATCAGCCCGGGGTCACCCGGGCCGCCACCGATCAGGGTCACTCCGGGCACTCGCTGACGCTCGTGCGGAGCGATCAGGTCACCGGAGCGCAGCCCGTCGAGGATCCGGTCGCGTACGCCCGCCGAGCGCCGCGGGTCACGGTTGGCCAGCACGGCGATGGTCAGGTCGCCGTCCTGTCCGGTCGCCGGGGTCCAGGCGGTGGCCTGCGTGCCGTCGTCGGAGCGTACGCAGAAGATCCGTCGCTCCTCGGCAGCGGCCGAGATCTCCTCGTTGACGTCGGCGTTCTGGGTCGCGGCGATGACGTACCAGGCGCCGTCGAGCACATCGGCCGAGAAGCGGGCCTGGTGCCAGGTGATCTCGCCCGAGCCGAGCAGCCCCTCCAGGGCAGGGGTCAGCGACGGCGAGACGACCTCGACCCGCGCCCCCGCGGCGATCAGCGCCGGCACGCGCCTTTGCGCCACCCGGCCACCACCCACGACGACCACCCTCCGCCCCTCCAGGATGAGACCGGCGGGGTAGGGAACGGCATGCTCTGAACTCATGGGTACATCCTCGCCCAACACCGGGGCGCGGCCTGACAACGGGTCGATTCGCGGACTGGTGGCGCGTCTTGGAAGTTCCTGGATGCTTGGCGTCGTCAGGGTGCGTGCATCGCAAGGCGGCGTCGCGAAGTCATACCGGGCGTCTTCCGAGCGGTGCCAACGCGGCGAGGTGCGTGCCATGGCGGCGCGAAGCGCCTAGGAACTTCCGAGACGCGCCACTAGGTTGGTGGGCATGGCACTCGATCGTCCGGTCAAGCCGGATCCCTACTCGCTCATGCCCGCCCTCCCCTCCTTCACGCTGACGAGCCAGGACGTGACCGACGGCCAGCCGCTGAAGCAGGACCAGGTCTACGACGGTGGCAACACCTCCCCGCAGCTCAGCTGGAGCGGCGCGCCGGAGGGGACGAAGTCGTACGTCATCACCTGTTTCGACCCCGACGCGCCCACCCCCAGCGGCTTCTGGCACTGGGCCCTGGTCGACGTCCCTGCCGACGTGACCGAGCTGCCGGCAGGTGCCGGGGCCGGCACCGCCGAGCTCCCGGGCAAGGCGTTCCACGTCGCGACCGACTTCGGCACCAAGGAGTTCGGCGGTGCCGCTCCCCCGGCCGGTGACCAGGTCCACCGCTACTACTTCGTGGTCCATGCCGTCGGCGAGGAGACGCTGGGTGTGGACGACGGGGTGACCCCGGCCGTCGTCTCCTTCAACCTGGCCTTCAAGGCACTGGCCCGCGCCGTCGTGGTGGGCACCTACCAGCACTGAGTTCCGACGCGGGAGTCCTGAGGTCACCGGGTGACCTCAGGACTCCCACGTCATCCAGATGCCAGGTGGGTCAGCAGCGTCGGCGTACGCCGATGCTCGACGTCGGCGGAGAGGCCGAACGCGAGGAACATCTCGCTCAGACACCGCTCGAACTGCCGCCTGCCGCTGAAGAACCTGCTGATGATGGCGCGGTCGGGGAACCCTGCGTGGATCAGGCCCAGCACCTCGCTCTGGCGCATCGTCAGTCTCGCGATCGCGTCGGGATCGGCGTCGGGCGAAACCTCGACCATCCGAGAGATGACCTCCGGGTCGACGACGACCTCACCCGACGCCACCCTGCCGACGACGTCGAGGAAGTGCGGGATGGTGCGTACGCGGGACTTGCGCAGGTAGCCGAGACCGCCGGTGCCGGTGCTGGCGAAGACGGCGGCCGCGTAGGTCGTGTCGACCGAGTCGGCGAGCACGACGATGCCCATCTCCGGCACCTTCTCGTGCAGCCGGAGGGTGGCGCTGATGCCTTCGTCGTCCGGGCCCAGCCGGGCGTCGGTCACGACCAACGTGGGCAGCGTGTCGGTCGCGGCCTGGACGAGCGCCTCGGCGTCACCGGCGTCGGCGACCACCTGGTAGCCACCACGCGCGAGCAGGGCCGTGAGTCCAGCACGAAGAAGAGGCGACTCGTCGGCAACGACGACGCTCGGCTCATAGCTGGGCACAACGGCTCCGCTCGGTCCTGGGGGTAGCGGTCGAGACGCATTCTGTCGCACATCCTCGCAAACCCCCGGTATCTCGCGCCCGTGTTCACATCGGCAGCCGAAGGAAACCCCGCCCGGTCAGAACTCCGGCGGCCCCTCCGAGGCCCGCTTGAGCAGCGTCTCGAAGGACGTCGGGTTGGCGAACTCGTCCTCCACCAGCGTCCGGTGCGGCGCCGGGGAGGGCGTGCCGCCACCGACGGCCAGCAGGGCAGCCAGCTCGGCGGCGGCACGGTCGACCCGCTTGGGAAGCTCCGGGCCACCGGCGAAGTCCTCGGTGGCGGCGAAGACCCCGGTCGGGACGACCACCGCGTGCAGGTAGGTGAAGAGCGGCCGCAGCGCGTGCTCGAGCACCAGCGAGTGCCGGGCGGTGCCGGCGGTGGCGGCGATCAGGACCGGCTTCGCGTCCAGGACGCCCTGCTCGAGTACGTCGAAGAACGTCTTGAACAGACCCGAGTAGGACGCGGAGAAGACCGGCGTCACCGCGATGACGGCGTCGGCCCGGCGCACCTGGTCGATCGCCGACTGGAGCGCCGGCTTGGCGAACCCGGTGAGCAGGTTGTCGGTCAGCTCGTGGGCCAGGCCGCGGAGCTCGACGTGCTCGACCTCGACCTCCGCGCCCCGGGCCTGCACGGCCCGGGTCGTGGCGTCGCCGAGCATGTCGGCGAGCAGCTTGGTCGAGGACGGGACCGACAGCCCCGCGGAGACGACGACGATCCGGGTCACAGCTCCCCCTCGAGCACCTTGGCGACCTCCGGGTCGCTCAGGTCGCGGTCGGACGAGCCGGTGGCGGCGTCGCCCTCGGCGTAGACGGTCGAGTCCTTCGCGCCGCCGGCCTTCTCCACCAGGGAGGCGTGGGTCGGGGCGTCCGGGACGCCGGGCTTGCGCAGCTTCGCGAACTCAGCGCGCAGGGTCGGCAGAATCTCGCCGTAGAGGTCGAGCTGCTCCAGCACCGTCTTCAGCGGCAGACCGGCGTGGTCGAGCAGGAAGAGCTGACGCTGGTAGTCACCGACGTACTCGTGGAACGAGAGCGTCCGCTCGATGACCTGCTGCGGCGAGCCGACGGTCAGCGGGGTGGCCTCGCTGAAGTCCTCCAGCGAGGGGCCGTGGCCGTAGACCGGGGCGTTGTCGAAGTAGGGCCGGAACTCGTTGATCGCGTCCTGGGAGTTGTGCCGCATGAAGAACTGCCCGCCCAGCCCGACGATCGCCTGGTCGGCGGTGCCGTGGCCGTAGTGCTCGAAGCGCTGCCTGTAGAGCTGCACCATCTGCTTGGTGTGCGAGGCCGGCCAGAAGATGTGGTTGTGGAAGAAGCCGTCGCCATAGTACGCAGCCTGCTCGGCGATCTCGGGCGAGCGGATAGAACCGTGCCAGACGAACGGCGCGACGCCGTCCAGCGGCCGCGGGGTCGAGGTGTAGCCCTGTAGCGGCGTACGGAACCGGCCGGACCAGTCGACGACGTCCTCGCTCCACAGCCGGCGCAGCAGGGCGTAGTTCTCGACCGCCAGGTTGATGCCCTGGCGGATGTCCTTGCCGAACCAGGGGTAGACCGGGCCGGTGTTGCCGCGGCCCATCATCAGGTCGACGCGGCCGTCGGTGAGGTGCTGGATCTTGGCGTAGTCCTCCGCGATCAGCACCGGGTCGGTGGTGGTGATCAGCGTGGTCGCGGTGCTCAGGATGATGTTCTCGGTCTTGGCACCGATGTAGGCCAGCGTGGCGGTCGGGTTGGATGCGATGAACGGCGGGTTGTGGTGCTCACCGGTCGCGAAGACGTCCAGGCCCACCTCCTCGGCGTGCTTGGCGATCTCGACGGTCGCCTTGATGCGCTCGTGCTCCGTCGGGGTCCTGCCGGTCGTCGGGTCCATCGTGACGTCACCGACGGTGAAGATGCCGAACTGCATACCCATGGTTCCCTGCCCCTTTCGTGGACTCTTCCACGATAGTTGAAATCCGAACTACTCGGCAAACAGTTGCTGGATCAACGTTATTCCAGGAAACCCCTTGGCGTACGCAGGCCCCGTTGTGCCAACGTACGTCAGGTGTCCGGGGCGCTGCATTCACAGATGAGTCTGTACGCCGCGATCGCGACCAGCTCCTTTCGTCGCTACTCCACCTACACCGCGGCGACGCTCGCCGGGATCTTCACCAACTCGGTCTTCGGCATCATCCTCAGCTTCGCCTACCTGGCGCTGTGGGAGCAGAACCCGTCGGCCGGCGGCTACGAGGCCGACCAGGCGGTCACCTTCGTCTGGATCGGGCAGGCGCTGCTGATGACGATCGCGCTGTGGAGCGGCGGCTCGACCGACGACCTCGCCGAGCGGATCCGCAACGGCGACATCGCCGTCGACCTCTACCGTCCCGTCAGCGTCCTCGGCTGGTATCTCGCCGCCGACCTCGGCCGCGGGCTCTACCACTTCGCGACCCGGGGCGTGGCGCCGACGATCGTCGGTGCGCTGCTCTTCGGGCTGGTCATGCCCTCCCCCGCCGGCGCGGCCGGGTTCCTCGTCAGCGTCACGCTCGCGGTGGTGGTCAGCTTCGCCGTCCGCTTCCTCTTCGCCGCCAGCGCGTTCTGGCTCCTGGACGCGACCGGTCCACGGGTGCTGCTGAGCGTGCTGGCCACCTTCTTCAGCGGGCTGACGCTGCCGCTCAACCTCTTCCCCGACGGCCTGCGCCAGGTCGCGCTGGCACTGCCGTTCGCCTCCTACATCCAGACCCCGGCCGACATCTGGCTGGGCCGTCACACCGGGCTCGACATGCTCGCCGCGATCGGGCTGCAGGTCCTGTGGGCGGTCGTCCTCCTGGGCATCTGCGCGCTCGTGCTGCGTGCCGCGACCCGCAAGGTGGTGGTCCAGGGTGGTTGAGCACGTTGCTCACGCGGTGCGCGCCTACTGGCTCATCGCGCTGCTGTGGATCCGGGCGGCGATGGCCTATCCGCTCTCGTTCTGGACGATGACGGTCGGCGGCATCCTGATCACCTTCCTCGACTTCGTGGCGATCTGGCTGATGTTCAGCCACGTCGACACCTACGGCGGCTTCACGCTGCGCGAGATCGCCCTGCTCTACGGGGTCACCTCGATCGCGTTCCGGATCGCCGACATGTTGGTCGGGAGCGTGGAGAAGATCGGTCAGAAGGTGCGGAGCGGCGATCTCGACGCGATGATGACCAAGCCGGTCCCGGTGCTGGTGCAGCTGTGCGCCGACCGGTTCGAGCTGCGCCGGCTCGGTCAGATCGCCCAGGGCATCGCGGTCTTCGCGTGGGCGGCACCGATCGTGGACTGGAACCCACAGCGCCTGCTGGTGCTCGTGGTGGCGCTCGTCTCGGGTGTGGTCATCTACTTCTGCGTGTTCGTGATCTTCTCGACGATCCAGTTCTGGACCACGGACGCCTCCGAGTTCGCCAACGCCTTCACCTATGGTGGCAACACGATCATGCAGTATCCGATGACGATCTTCCCGCGCGAGGTCGTCCGGTCGCTGACCTACCTGCTGCCACTGGCGTTCGTGAACTGGTATCCGTGCCTGTTCCTGCTCGGCCGCACCGATCCGTACGGCGCCCCGGACTGGTTCCGGTTCGCCTCGCCCTTGGCCGCGCTGGTGCTGGTCGGCCTGACCGCGCTCGTGTGGCGCCAGGGGCTTCGTCGTTATCGATCCACCGGGAGCTGATGTGGCACTGATCGAGGTGCGGGACCTGTCCCGAGACTTCACGATCCGCAAGAGAGCGGGCCGGCTGAGACGTACGTCGGTGGTGAAGCACGCCGTCCACGACCTCTCCTTCGAGATCGACGCCGGCGAGATGGTCGGCTACATCGGACCCAACGGCGCCGGGAAGTCGACCACGATCAAGATGCTCACCGGGATCCTGGTGCCCTCCGGCGGGTCGGCGCGGGTGGCAGGCCTCGAGCCCTCCCGCCAGCGCCGGGAGCTGGCCCGGCGGATCGGGGTGGTCTTCGGGCAGCGTACGTCGCTGTGGTGGGACCTGCCGCTGCGCGACTCCTTCGAGCTGCTGCGGCGGATCTACCGGATCCCCGACAAGACCTTCCGCCGCAACCTCGAGGACCACGTCGCGCTGCTCGACCTCGGTGAGCTGATGGACACCCCGGTGCGGCAGCTGAGCCTGGGACAGCGGATGCGCGGCGACATCGCCGCGGCGCTGCTCCACGACCCCGAGATCCTCTATCTCGACGAGCCGACCATCGGTCTCGACGTCATCTCCAAGGGCCGGCTGCGGGAGTTCCTGCGCGCCCTCAACCACGAGCGTGGGACGACCCTGATGCTCACCACGCACGACCTGCAGGACATCGAGGCGCTGTGCGACCGGGTCATCGTCATCGACCACGGCACCGCCGTCTTCGACGGCCCCCTGCCCTCCCTGCGAGCCAACGGCGACGCCTCCCGCACCCTCGTCGTCGACCTCGTCGACGAGGCCTCCCCCATCGCCATCGAGGGCGCCCGGGTCGTCAAGGTCGAAGGCCCCCGCCAATGGCTCGCCTTCCCCGCCGGCGCCTCCGCCGCGCCCCTGGTCGCACAGGTCGCCGCCGCGTACGACGTCGCCGACCTGTCCATCCACGAGCCCGACATCGAGGACGTCATCCGGCAGCTCTACTCGCGCTGATCCCCCTGGTGGTATCAATCGTCTTGTGAGCACCGGAACCGACACTTCGCTCCTCGCCTTGGTCGAGCTGCGGCGTTGGCGTCAGGCCCGTCCCCTGATCGAGGCGCAGCTTGCCGTGCGCCCCCAAGATGCCGACCTTCTCGGGCTGCTCGCACAATGCCTCATCGGACTCGAGGACTATCGCGGTGCCCTCAGGGTCGCCAATCAAGTGATCGGCAGCGCACCGGACGCGGAATGGGGATACCTCATCTGCGCGATCGCCCTCGATGAGCTCGGCGGCCACTCCGAGGCGATCCGCGCCGCGTCCGAGGCCGTCCGGCTCGCGCCTGACAACTGGCGGACGCACAACATCTACGCCCAAGTCGCGTGTGACCTACCCAAGACCTTCGAGGATGCCGCCGCCTACCGATATGACGCTCACCGTGCCGCGGACGAAGCGGTGCGTCTCGCACCGAACGAGGCGGACGCACACTTCACCATGGGCGTCGTGTGCCAGAAGCGCGGCCTCACCCGCATCGCCCGGAAGGCCTACAAGACCACGCTTGCCCTCGATCCCGAGCACGCACCGGCACGCAACAACCTCACGACCATGACCAACCCGCTACTGCTCAGCAAGTCGGTCACCGGGTACGCACAGGCTCTTCGTCAGGCACCTGATCTCGAGGTCGCCAAGGAGAACATCGATCAGCTCGCCCAGTTGTTCACGTTGCCGCTGATGGCCATCTCGGTCGCCTTCTTCATACCCGGGTTCTTGCTCGTCATGACCGCTGACGGGCCGTCGATCTGGTCGGCTCTCGTCGGAGCCGGGATGATCGCGACCCTAACGGCGTACGTCGCCTACTTCTTCCGCTGCATCCCACGCTCCATCCGCGGCTACTTCGCCCGCCAGCTCGTCACCCCCGAGCAGCTTTGGTACGCAGCCCTGTGGGTGTGGGCGCCGATCGCAACCATGGTGGCCTGCTTCCTCCCCGTCGGCGAGACCATTCCGAGCCTTGCCGCCGTCGGGATGATCATCCTCGGGATGTGGGTCGGCATGCGTATCCTCGTGCTGGCGGCTCAGTAACGGGAATGCGGCTCGTTTCCTTGAAGTGGTATCAATCTGCCCATGCCCGACGCACTGATCGACAGCCTGCTCCGCGCCGTTGCGGCGTCGCCCGACGACGTCACCCTTCGACTGCACTTGGCACAGCTGCTCGTCGATGCAGGCCGGGGCCCGGATGCGATCGAACATGCCGCGACCGTGCTTCAGCAGGACCCAGCATCCGCAGAGGCCCGGGCGCTGATGGCGCGGGCGCTCGGCGGGCAGGCCGTGCCGTCGAAGCCAGCCGAACCTCGTAGTTCGACGGAGTTCGACTGGACCGCGGCGGCCGAGGACCTGGGCGATGTAGTGCCGCCGATGTTCGCCACGTCCTCCGCAGCGGAGTCAGAGGTGTCGGCGTACGACGTCGAGCGCTCCCGGATGACCCTTGCCGACGTGGGTGGGATGAAGGAGGTGAAGAAGCGACTCAACGCTGCGTTCCTGGCGCCGATGCGCAACGAGAAGCTGCGGACGATGTATCAGAAGTCCCTCCGAGGCGGTCTGCTTCTCTACGGTCCTCCGGGATGCGGCAAGACCTTCATCGCCCGAGCCCTGGCCGGCGAGTTGGGCGCTCAGTTCATCTCGGTCTCGATCGCCGACGTGCTGGACATGTATATCGGCAACTCTGAGAAGAACGTCCACGAGCTCTTCGAGACCGCGCGCGCCTCTGCCCCATGCGTGGTCTTCCTAGACGAGGTCGACGCCATCGGGCACAAGCGGAGCCGGCTCAACTCCGACGGGATGCGTACCGCCGTCAACCAACTGCTGACCGAGCTCGACGGCGTCCAGGCCAGCAACGAAGGGGTCTTCGTGCTCGCCGCGACAAATGCTCCTTGGGACGTCGATCCTGCCTTGCGGAGGCCAGGACGCTTCGACCGTACGTTGTTGGTGCTCCCGCCGGACCTGGAGGCACGTACCGCGATCTGGCAACTGCACCTCACTGAGCGTCCGGTGGCGGGGGTCGACCTCAAGCGCCTTGCCAAGGCGACCGACGGCTACACCGGCGCCGACATCGCCCATGCCTGCAACAGTGCTGCCGAGATCGCGCTGATGGAGGCCGCGGAGACCGGCGACGTCCGGATGATCTCTCAGGCCGACATCGAGGCCGCACTCAAGGACATCCGGCCGTCGGTCGGGCCGTGGTTCGAAACCGCCCGCAACATCGTGATGTTCGCAAACGAGGACGGTTCGTACGACGAACTGGCGAGATACATGCGGAAGAACCGCCGGCTGTGACCGACGACGTGCACGACATCCGGCGGGTCGGCGCTCGGATCGAGTCGCTGCTCGAACTGCGACGCTGGAACGAGGCCCGCCCGCTCGTCGAGACACTGTTGGCGCAGCAACCCGATGAGGCGGGCCTGCACGCCCTGCGGGCTCAGTGCCTGCTCGGCCAGGGCGACCACGCCGCTGCGCTCAAGGCTGCGAACCGGGTCGTCGCCCTCGCCCCAGAGGACGAGTGGGGCCATCGCCTCTGCGCCCTCGTGCTCGGAGAGTTGGACCTGGACCAGGAGGCGGTCCGCGCGGCCGACGAGGCGGTCCGACTGGCGCCCGACGAGTGGCGGACCCACAAGGTATTCGCCGAGGCGGCAATGGACGTGCCAGAGCGCTCACTCGACGCACTGCACGCGGCCTACGAGGCTGTGCGCCTCGCCCCGAACGAAGCCGTCAGCCACACGACGCTCGGGATCGTGGCGCAGTCGCGCAACGACTACACGACTGCGAAGGCGGCATACGAGCGGGCACTCGCCATCGATCCCAGCCAGTCCGCGGCACTGAACAACCTCACTGTGCTGCAGGGCACCGTCAACCTCGGGCGCGCCCTACGCGGCTTGGCGCAGTCTTTGCGCAGCGACCCGCACTCCGAGGTCGCCCGCCGCAACCTCGACCACCTGGCGGTGGCCTTTCCTCTGCGGCTCTACGCGGCCGCGGTGATGGCGCTCCTCGCCGGCCTGCTGATCGTGCGCATCTCCGATGGCCCGAACCCGGCGAGCTGGGCTGTCACACTCCTGCTCCTCGGTGGGATCGGCGCCTATTCCGTCCTGACGGCACGCGTTGTCCCCCGCTCGGTGCGCGGCTACTTCGGCCGCCGGCTCGTCGGCTCCTTCGGCGCCTGGTGGAACTGGTTCGTCTGCCTCGCCGGCGTCACGATCGCCGTGTGCACCTGCTTGCTCCCCAAAGGCGACGTCATCGGGATGATCGCTCTCCGGCCAATTCTGTTCGGCTCGGTGATCACCGCCGTCGTGTATGTCGTGGCCCGCGCCAAGACCTAGTCGGGTCGCGCATTGGCCACCTGGCGTAGCGACGAGATCGCACCTACCCAGGCACCAGCCTCGGGATGTACCCACCCAACGAGCTCAACTGCATCCTCCAGGTCTGCCAGCAGATCGCGGCGATGGATGGGCTCGTGATGGGCTGCCCGGTTACGGACCAGCATCAGGTTCACCAGGCGGCTTTCAACCTCCCGACGCCTCGTCCGAAGGTCTTCGGTCGCTCCTGGAAACGCCTTATGAAGCGAGGGAACCCACAACGAGGCGTGATAGCGCTGAGACATCAGGTAACGCCAGAAACCGAAGCTCAGTTCCGCGACCACCCGACCGTGCTGTTCCACTCTGCGCCCGCGCATCGTCGCTCTGGATCGTGCCTTCGCGACATCGTCGCGGCCACGTTGGTCGAGCGGGACGGTGCCGAGCCAGTCGCCGCGACCCTTGCGCTCTGCCCAGGAGACAAGCTGTCGGTCCAGGGCGTTGCGTACGATGACCTCGACCGTTCCCGTCGTCGCGATCACTGCTGATCCCGCGCTCATGTTCCACTCGTAGAGGCGCAGTGCACGACTCAGATCCTCATCACAGGCGCGCAGGTAGGAACCGAGCCTATCGGCCGTCAGGAGGTGGCGTAGCGTCGCATCCGTCCACTCGGCGGCGTTCGCGCCACTGACGTTTGACATCCCGCCGATCCCCCGTAGAGTTACTTGACGAAGACCCCGGAACGATCCCTGGCAGCAGCCACATCGCCGGGGTTTCGCCTTGCTCGGGCCCGTGCGACTGACCATAGGCCAGAGCACCGACAATCTCGGCTACTCGTCAAACAGCCGAACCTGATTCAGGACTCCATGCGGAGGACGGCGAGGTCGTCGGGCTGACGGGAGAGCTCGGCGAGGGTGTGGCGGAGGCGGTCGAGGAGGGACTCGATGGACGACGCGGCGACCACGGTGTCGGGGTAGCGGACGCGGACGGCGAGGCCGGCGTGGGTGCGGGAGAACCAGATCTGTACGTCGTCGGCCAAGGTCGAGGCGGAGATGTGCTGCGCGTCGCGGTCGAGGTGGGCCGAGCCGCCGGGGACGTGCCGGTAGTCGACCCAGGAGACGACGAAGACGTCGTTGCGGGTCTGCACCAGCGGCTCGGTGAGGGAGCCGAGGACCTGGTCGAGCGGCACCGACCCGAGGCGTACGCCATGACGGACCGAGTCGCCGGCCTCGGCCAGACCCAGATCGGTGAGCGAGGCCGGGACGGTGAGCGGGACTGTGGTGGTGTACCAGCCGATCGATCGGGTCAGCGGTTCTGCAGCGCGGGTGGAGACCGGCGCCATCGTCTCCAGCCGGTCACCGCCACCTAGGTCGGAGATCGCGGTGGCGAGGGCCGCGAGCACGGCGGCGTACGTCGAGGCGCCGCTGTTGCGGGCGCGGGCGCCGATGCGGTCCACCAGGTCTGCGTCGGCCAGCGGGGCCACAGCGGTGGCCTGGGCGGCCCTCTCCCCCGGCTCGAGGCCGAGCGGCAGCGGGAAGGTCGGCAGCCGGTGGCCGCGGCTGCCGAGGAACTCACCCCAGCCGCGCAGGAGCGGGTCGTCGGCGCCGACCCAGGCGGGGCCGTCGGCTCCGTGCTCGACGGCTTCGAGAAACGACCTCACCGGCGGCAGCGACGGCTCGTCGCCGCCCTCGGTGAACGTGGCGTAGAGGTGGGCGAGCTCCTCGACCGCGACCGCGACCGAGTGGGCGTCGCAGTGCAGGTGGTCCATGCCGAGGACGATCGTGGAGCGATCGGGGCGGGAGATCGCGGCCGGCAGGAAGGCCGGGTAGGCGAACGGCCCGCACCGCTCGTCGAGGGCGGCGTGCAGCGCGACGCGGGTCTCCTCGACGGTGCTGGTGTGGCCGACGGAGGTCACCGACCAAGTGAGAGTGCCGGGGTGGTGCCGGCGGGCCTGGAGCCCCTCGGACCCGGCGACGACCTCGAGCTGCAGGCTGCCGTGGCGGGCGAGGAAGGCGCGCCAGGTGCGGGAGAGCGCGACCGGCTCGATGGGTCCGTCGACGTCGAAGGCGGCGGCCAGCCAGACGGTCGGCGCTCCGGCCATCGCGCCGGCGAGATGGTTGCGCTGGTTGAGCGAGAGCTCGGCGGGCGCGCCGTGGGCGGGGGCGGAGAGGTCCCAGCGGAGCAGCGTGCCCGGCCGGGGCTCCCACAGGTCAGCGGTCGTGACCAGCATGTCCGGTCCCGATGATCTGGTCGGCATCTACGGGGCGCACCGGCAGGCCGAGATCGGCGAGCACGTCGTGGAGCGCCTCGAAGCAGGTCGCCACGGCCCGTCCGCCCTGCTCGGTGTCGGGGCTCTGGGTGGCCAGCTCGAATCGGTCGGCGAAGCGGTTGACCCACAGGCTGGCATTGGCGGTGCGGCCCTCGCCGGTGAAGTGCAGCCCGGTGTCGAAGGGGGTGGTCCCGGCGCCGGGGAACTTGCGTACGTCCAGGTAGGAGACCATCTGCGGGCTGGCCAGCTCGGTCGGCGCGAGCACGCCACCGGCGACCATCGCGCCCAGCGGCACGTGGACCGGGGTGCGGGCCAGCTCGCGGGCGGTACCGAAGGCCTTCTCCGCCGCGAGCACGGTCTCGGGGAAGGTCTCCCCCAGCGGCATCGAGACGGGGGCGAAGTTGCAGAACCAGCCGTGCGACGTCGCGGTCTGCTGCGACCGGGTGCCCAGCACGGTGATCGCCAGGTAGTCCGAGCTGCCGGTCAGGCGCTGCTCGACGTGGGCCAGGAGCGCGAAGACGCCGCTGGTGAACCGGCCGCCGGCGGCACGGCAGAGTTCCTCGAGCGAATCCACCGCCTCGCCCTCGAGCGCGGTCCAGGTCCGGATCCGGACCGGTGCGGTCTCCCCCGGGGCCAGCCCGAGGTCGACCGGGAACCGCGGCAACCGCCCGCCGTGGCGCGAGACGATGTCGACCCACTCGCGCACCGCCGGTGTCTCCGCGTCGCACTCGGCGGCGAGCTGCTGCTCGGCGGCTGCGTACGTCACGAAGCTGTCGGCCCCCGGCAGCTCTGGCGACGGGGCTCCCAGGGCCGCGGCATAAGCGGCGCCGAGCTCGGCCGGGACCATCAGCTGCGAGGCGCCGTCGGTGAAGGCGTGGTCGCAGCCCCAGAAGTAGGTGAAACCCTCCTCGCGCACGATCGCGCCGAGCACGAACGGCGTCCAGGAGTCGGGGCGGCACTGCTCGTCCCACAGGCTGACGAGCAGGTCCTGCCAGCCACCGGACCAGTCGGCCGGCGCCTCGACCTCGACTGCCTCGAACGCGATCGCCTCGACGGGCACGAGGTGTCGCTCCGGCCTGGCGCCGGAGAGGTCGAACCACGTGCGCAGCCCCTCGTGACGACCGACGAACGTGGTCAGCGCCTCGATGTAGGCCGCCTCGTCGAAGGCCACGTCGAACTCGCCGCAGGTCCCGGTCCAGGCACGGTGCACGCCGCCGGAGGCGACCTTGGCGCGGTAGGCGTTCAGGTGGTCGGCCTGCAGGAACGAGGGCGCTCCGGGAGAGACCGGAGCGGCATCCGCCGCCGCCTGGCACTCACGGGTCGGGCGCAGTACGACCACCCGGCCGGGTGCCGGTGAAAGCTCCGAGAGCGCCCCGATCCTCATGCCGTGCCCTCCAGCTCGGCCGTCTCGGGCTGCGCGATCTCCTCCAGGAGCCCGCTCATCCCGCCGATCAGGTCGCGCACGACCCGTTCGGCGGCGACGGTCTCGGGGTAGCGCGTCGAGACGTTGAGACCGTCCCGGTCACGCACGAGCCACAGGTAGACCTCGTCGTCAGCGCGGACGGGGGCCCGCAGCGTACGGGCGTCCCACTCGTTCCAGCGCTCGGCGCCGGAGATGAAGCGGGTGTCGACGAAGGTGACGACGAAGTGCGGGGCGTCGTCGACGCCGAGCAGGTCGGCGACCCGCGCGAACGGCTGCGGGACCAGCGGCTTCGCCGCGGCGAGCGCGGCCTGGACGCGGCCGGCGACCTCGGGCAGCGTGGTCGCGCCGGTGATGTCGAGGGTGATCGGGACGAGGCCGACGTACCAGCCGACCGCGGCGGCGTGCTCGGCGGTGTAGCGGGTGTGCATCGGCGCCACGAAACGCATCCGCTGCACGCCGTGCTGGGCCCGCAGGACATACGCCATCGCGCCCATCATCCCGGCCTGGAAGGAGACGCCGGCACCCTTGCACAGCTCGCCCAGGGCCCGGGCCTGACGGGGGTCGCCGAACCACTGCGAGAGGCTGGCCTGCGTCAGCGGCGACGCCGATGCGGGTACGTCGGTGATGCCCGTCACCGGGAAGTCGGCGAACCGAAGTCTCCCGTCGGGACCGGTCAGCCAGTCGCGCCAGACCCGCACCGACTCGCTCTCCAGCGACATCGCCTCGCCGGTGACCCGCTCCTCGGCGGCATGGTCGACGTGGCTTCCGGTGGTGGCCGCGGACAGCTCCGCGAACGGCTCGCCGGCCAGTGCCCGCTCGTAGAGCGAGGCGATCTCCTCGAACCAGAGCAGCTGGGAGTAGGCGTCCATGACGCCGTGGTCGGCGCCGAAGACCAATGTGAAGCCGTCGGCGTCGGCCACTGTCGCGAAGACGACGTAGGGCCAGGCCGACGGGTCGATGTGATCGGCGAGGAAGTCCGAGACGCAGCCCCGGGCGTCCTCGCCGTCGAACCGGCCGAGAACGGTGGTCGTCATCGATACGTCAGCGGCGGCGACCGCACGGCGCCGCCGGCCGGCAGGCCTCTCCTCGACGGTCCCGCGCAGCGCCTCGTGACGTCCGATCCAGGCGCGGAGCGCGAGGCCGAGCGCCTCTGTGTCGAGCTGCCCGTGCAACCGCATGATCGAGCCGATCCAGGAGCCAGCCTCGGCGGTGTCGAGGTGCAGCTCGTGGTTGTGGGACAGTCTGCGGTCGTCGTCGACCCAGGCGCTCGGCTCCGCGGTGGGGATCCACGCGGTCACCTCACCCGGGGGTACGTCGTACGCGGACAGCTCGGTGTACTCCATCGGAGGTGGAGTTCCTCTCTGAGGTGGGGGCTCATTGCGGCAAAACGCCATCTCGGGGACCCGAACGAACCTCAAGAACGCCGTAGCCCGAGAAGGCGACCAGCCTGGGACGACAGCGATGTCGTCCCACGTCGCGGCCTATTGTGCACACAGGTCCGCACCCGAATTCGACCGCCCCCGGACGTGGGAATCGCCACACTTCTTTATTGCCCCCGGGGGTTTACATGACGTATCAACTCCGATTGACTCCTCCCTCCGCGCGCGCTATCGCTGTGTGATCTCGCCGGGCCTCTGCCCGGCCGCCCGCCAATCTCGAGGACTCCCCCATGCCCGTTGCCACCCGTGCACCGATCGACAACTCCGGCCGTCTGCAGTTCGCCGACGACCTCTTCGCCCGCCGCCATCGCGGCCTCGGAAGTCCGATCGCCAACCAGTGGATCTGGCGGCTCAACAGCCCCTACGACGCAGACCGGCTGCGCTACATCGCGGCCGGACTGGCCGAGGGCGGGCTGTCGCGGAGGCTGCACCGGGCGAAGTTCCCGGGGGCTCGCGACCTGTGGACCAACGCCGACCGGGAGTCGATCGAGCTCTACGAGGAGATCCTCCCCGTCGCCGAGATCACCGACTGGCTCCAGGAGCGTCACAGCGACCACCTCGACCCGCATGAGGGCCTGACCTACCGGCTCACGGCCATCAACCTCGACGACGGCACCTCGGTCGTCTCGATGCTGCTCGCCCACGCGGTCGGCGACGGTGGCTCCGTCCTCGACGCCGTGTCCCGGGCCTCTCGCGGCGAGCCACTGCGGTTGCCACCCGCTCCCGCCAAGGGCTGGGATCGCCTCCGCGCCGAGGCCGCCGACAGTCGCGCCCAGTGGCGTGCCGTACGCGACTGGACCAAGGCCCGTCGCCAGGCGAAGAGGGACGGCACCGCCGCCCTGGCCACCAAGGCGCCCCGCGTCTACCCGGAAGCCACCCCGAACCCGACGCCCGAGGCCTGGCGGATGCCGCGGATGATCGCCGAGTTCGACACCGAGACGATGACGAAGATCGCCGCCGAGCACGGTGGCTCGACCAACGCCTGGTTCATCAACGTGGTCGCCGACCTGCTCGTCCGCATCGACCACGTGCCGGTCGACCGGGGCGACGTCCCGGTCTCGCTGCCGATGAGCGACTTCCAGCCCGGGGACGTACGCTCCAACTCGACGCGCGTGGCCATGGTCGAGGTGCCGCGCGACGTGCTCGACAAGCGCGACCTCGCCGCGATCAAGAAGCTCTCCAAGGCGGCCTACATCCGCCTCGGACAGGCCGGCCCGGGGCTGGTCCCGGTGCCGCTGGCGATGATGCAGATGCTGCCCGACGCCGTGCTCGACAAGCTCCCCCAGCCGCCGGCCGCGGCATGCATGGCCTCCAACCTGCCGCAGCTCCCCGACGACTACCGCTACGCGATGGGTGCGGACGTACGCCTCGTGGCCGGGCTCGCCGGCTACCAGAACGCGACCGCGCAGGATGCCTACGACGTCGGCGGCGGGATCATCTCCTGGTTGATCCAGTCGGGGCCACGTACGACGCTCAACCTCGTCGCCGCCGAGCCCGACCGCGTGCCCGACCTGGACTTCCTGAAGAGATTGGTCGTCGAGGAGCTCGGCTCGTGGGGTCTGACCGCCGAGGTGTGGTGACGTGCCCCAGCCCGAGATGCCGCCCGCGCTGCCGCCCGCGAGCCTCGGCGCCCGCCCGGCACCGTTCGCTCCCGATCCCACCAACCGACTCACGTACGACGACGAGGTCTTCCTCCGCTCCGCGACCGTGATCGGTGTCCCGGTCGTGGCCCAGACCGCCTGGAGGTTCCCCACCGAGATCCCGGTCGAGGCGGTCCAGGACCTGGTCGACGAGCTGGCCAAGGGCCCGCTCAACCGCCTCGTCGTACGCCCGAAGGTCATCGGCGCGCGCTCCCGCTGGGTGCCGGCGACGACCGCCGAGCCGGTCCGCCTGCATCCCGACCGGATCAAGCCCGACCAGGTGGTGGGCTGGCTCGACAGCACCGCCGACGAGGTACCGTTCGACCCGGTGAAGGGCCCGCTGTGGGCGTACTTCATGGCCTACACCACCGACGGCGGCACGGTCGTGGCCTACAACGCCTCCCACATCGTCTGCGACGGCGGGATGAAGCTCGGCGCCGTGATCGCGGCCGTACGCCGCCAGCACCTGCCGCGCCTCCCCGCCTCCGAAGCGGAGCGCGAGGTGACCCGCAAGGACGACCGGCGCGACGCGCGCACGATGGCACGCGCCGCCGTTCGCGGCCTCCGGGAAGCCCGGAAGGCCGGGAAGGTCCCCGAGCTGGAGGCCCAGTCCTCCGAGAAGCGGCCGCTGCCCGGCCCGCAGGCCGACGACGACGTCGTCCACGAGGTCGCCAACGCCTCTGCCGACTGCCCCGTCGAGGAGTGGAACGCGGCCGCGGAGCGGGCCGGTGGCACCTCCAACGCGCTGCAGGTCGCGATCTCGGTCGAGGTGCTCCTCGAGGCCGGGATCGTACGCCCCGGCGAGCCGGTCAAGATGTCGCTGCCCGTCTCGATGCGCGGCCAGGGTGACCTGCGCTCCAACGCCACCTCGGGCATCTCGATCGCGGTCGAGACAGAGGTGCGCGACGGCGTCGGCCGGGTCACCGACCTGGCTCACATCCGGGAGCGGTCGAAGAGGGAGTTCTCAGCGCTCTTCAAGGGCACCCGCCCCGACCCGATCGCCCACATCGCGCCGCTGGCCCAGATGATCCCGGACAAGCTCGCCAAGCCGCTGCTCAAGGGGGTCGTCACGCCGCTGGGTCTCGCCTCCAACCTGGGCCGGCCCGACCCCGACTTCGTGGCGCCGTTCGGCGTGGCCGCCGACTCGATCGTCTTCCGCGCCCTCGCGCTCGGCGCGACCCGCGGCGAGCTGCGCCGGATGCGGGGCGGGGTGACGTCGTGGTGGTGCGAGGTGGGCGATACCTGCACCTTCGGCATCCGCGCGCTCGACCCCGACGCGGTCCCCGACTCCGAGCGGCTGAAGGAGATCGTGACCACCGTGTACGGACGCTGGGGCCTGGTGCCGACCTTCTGGTGAGAGGATGCGGTCATGACGATCGACGTACTCGGTGAGCCCTACACCGTGGAGACCATCGAGCTCGCGGACGACTTCGAGGGCACGGTCGTGGCCACGCTGGTCAAGCGGCCGGCCGACGGCGACGCCAAGGGCGCCGTCCTCTACGTCCACGGCTTCTCCGACTACTTCTTCCAGAAGGAGTACGCCGAGTGGTGGACCGCGCGCGGCTACGACTTCTACGGCCTCGACCTGCGCAAGTACGGTCGCTCGTTGCGGGAGCACCAGTCGGGGACGTACGTCGGTGATCTGGTCGAGTACTTCGATGAGATCGACGCCGCCTGGGAGCGGATCACCGAGCGCGACGGCCACTCGCACATCATGCTCAGCGCCCACTCCACCGGCGGCCTCACGGTCTCGCTGTGGGCCGACGACCGCCAGCCCGACGCCCTGGCCGGGATGGTGCTCAACTCCCCGTGGCTCGACCTGCAGGGCTCGTTCCTGCTGCGCGGGGTCGCCAGCCCGGTGGTGCGCCGGATCGGACACCGGGCGCCGATGCGCGAGATCGGCCGCGACGTGAACGGCTTCTACACCATGTCGCTCCACGTCGACCACGACGGCGAGTGGGAGTTCGACCTCGGTCTCAAGCCGGTCGGCTCCAACCCGATCCGGCTCGGCTGGCTCAAGGCGATCCGCGACGGCCACGCCCGGCTCCATCGCGGCCTGGATGTGAAGGCGCCCGTGCTGGTGCTCTCCTCCGACCGCTCCAGCAGGCCGAGGGCGATGGGCGAGCTCGTCCACTCCACCGACATCGTGCTCGACGTACGCCAGATCCGCCGCTGGTCGACCGCCATCGGCAGCCACGTCACCTACATCGCGGTCCCCGGGGCGAAGCACGACGTGATCCTGTCGCGCCCCGACGTCCGCAAGCAGGCCTACGCCGAGATCGAGCGGTGGCTGGCGGCGTACGGCGTCTGAGCCGGGTCAGTCGAGGGTCGTCTTCGGGCCCTTGAACCACCTCCGCGCCGAGAGCCTCCACCACAGGCCGAGGACGACCAGGGAGCCGACCGTGAGGATCGGCGCGTAGTTGACCGACGCCCAGGAGAAGTCGTCGCTGGTGATCCATCCGGACGGCACGAACGGCAGGATGAAGTAGACCGAGATGATCGCGATCTCGGCGACGGCGACCAGGTTGAGCCACTTGTAGTGCCGGCCGAGGGTCCACTGCCCGGTCTCGAAGGAGTCCCCGGCCCGCCAGCGCAGGAAGATCGGGATCGCGAAGGCGAGGTAGAGGCCGATCACCGCGACCGAGGTGATCGCATAGAAGGCCAGCGGGATGCCGCCGACGCCCCACAGCGCGGGGAGCGTGATGACCGCGCCGACGACCGCCACCAGGAGCACCGCGTTCACCGGGACCTTCCTGGTCGGGCTGACCTTCGCCCACAGCGAGGAGCCGGGCACCGCGCCGTCGCGCGCGAAGGCGTACGTCATCCGGGACGCGCTGGTGAGACAGGCGGTGGCGCAGAAGAGCTGCCCGGCGGTGGAGATCAGCAGCACCACGAAGTGCCAGGAGTCGGGCAGCGCCTGACCGAAGATCACGTCGACCGCGCCACCGCCCGCGCTGACGCCCTCGGGGTCCTGAACCGCGAAGAGGAAGGCCAGCAGCAGGACGTACCCACCGACCGCGGAGTAGAAGATCGAGCGCCAGATGCCCTTCGCGGCGCCGTCGGCGGCACCCTGGGTCTCCTCGGACAGGTGCGCGGAGGCGTCGAACCCGGTGATCGTGTACTGCGTCAGCAGGAACCCGAGCGGGAGCACGAGAAACCAGTACTTCGCGTCGGCGTAGCCGGAGTTGTTGATCCGCTCGGTGAAGACATAGGCGAAGCTCTGGTGGTCGTCCGGGACGATGACCAGCACCAGGACCACGATCGCGGCCCCGGCGACGTGCCACCACACCGAGATGTTGTTGATGATGGCCAGCAGATGGCTGGAGTAGATGTTGGCGAGCGCCGCCAGCACCAGGATCGCCAGGAAGATCAGGTAGACCCGGCCCAGGGTGTAGCCCTCGGCCCAGCTCGCGCTCAGGGTCGAGAGGGTGAGGTCGAGGAAGGTGGCGGCGCCGTACGCGACGCTCGCGGTCACTGCGAGCAGCCCGATCAGGTTGAGCCACCCGGTGAAGAAGCCGGCGGCTGGGCCGCCGAGCTTGGCCGCCCACCAGTAGATGCCACCCGAGGTCGGGTACGCCGAGACCAGCTCGGACATGGTGAAGCCGATGATCAGGATGAACGCGGAGATGATCGGCCAGCCCCACGAGATGGCCACCGGTCCGCCGTTGTTCCAGGCCTGGCCGAACGTGGTGAAGCAACCGGCCAGGATCGAGATGATCGAGAACGAGATGGCGAAGTTCGAGAACCCCGACCAGGTGCGGGCCAGCTCCTGCTTGTAGCCGAGCCGGGCGAGATGTGCTTCGTCGTCGAGCTGGGCCGGCTCGACGGTTTCAGGTGCCTCAGGCATGGCACGCCTCCGGAATTCGTGGGGGTGGATGTGCCTGAGGCTAGAAACGGTCCGTGGCGGTCGTGGTCGCGCCAGGTAACGGCGCTGTGAAAGATCCATCCTTGAGCACCACCCCGGTCGCGCCGAGCGCCCGGGCGCCGGCGACCAGGCTGGCGATGGTGCGCGCGGCGGTCGCATGGTCCAGACCGTGCGGTGGGCGGATGTTGGAGACGCAGTTGCGGGCGGAGTCGAGCACGCCCGGCCGTGGGTCCCAGGTGAGGTAGGCGCCCAGCGAGTCGCTGGACGAGAGCCCCGGCCGCTCCCCGATCAGCACCAGGACCAGCCGCGCGCCCAGCGCCCGGCCGATGTGGTCGCCCAGCGCCACCCGGGCCTGGGTCGCGACCACCGGCGCGGCGAGGGTCGTGGCGCCGTCGAGGAGCGGGACCAGGTGCTCCAGGAGCGGAACCGCGTGCTTCGCCACCGCCTCGGCGGAGAGGCCGTCGGCGACGACGACCGCGATCTCGGCCCCGATCGGTCCGAGCTCCAGGTCGTTGCCGGGCACCCGGCCGAGGTCCGGCCGGGTCAGGTAGGTGGCCCGGTCCGGCGCCGCGGAGGCGACCACCATCGGCGTACCCAGTCCCAGGCCGGCGAGCGCCTCGACCAGCGTGTCTACGTCGAGCGGGAGATGGACCGCGTCGCGGGCGGATGCGTGGGCTGCTCCGAAGGAGAGGACCTCGGCAGTGGGCAGGGCGTTGCCCGCGCGGCCGAGACCGATCCGCGCCGGCGTCGCACGTCGCAGCGGCTCCCAAAAGTCGCTCATCGGGCCAGCTCCTTCAGAACCGTGGCGGCCGGGTCGATGTCGCGTACGGAACCGTCCGGGTCGAGCAGACCCGCCGAGGCCAGCCACTCCTCGAGCTCGGGAGCAGGGCGTTTGCCGAGGACCTGGCGGACGTAGAGGGCGTCGTGGAAGGAGGTCGACTGGTAGCCGAGCATGACGTCGTCGGCGCCGGGGACGGCCATGACGTACGTGCACCCGGCGATGCCGAGCAGGGTGAGCAGGTTGTCCATGTCGTCGGAGTCGGCCTCGGCATGGTTGGTGTAGCAGACGTCGACGCCCATCGGCACGCCCAGCACCTTGCCGCAGAAGTGGTCCTCGAGCCCGGCGCGGATGATCTGCTTGCCGTCGTAGAGGTACTCGGGTCCGATGAAGCCGACCACCGTGTTGACCAGGAACGGCCGGAACGCCCGCGCCACCCCGTACGCCCTGGCCTCCAGGGTCTGCTGGTCGACCGGCCTGCCACCACTGCCGAGATGGGCACCGGTGGAGAGCGCCGAACCCTGGCCGGTCTCGAAGTACATGACCTCCTTCCCCACGGTGCCGCGCTCCAGCGACCGGGCCGCCTCGTCAGCCTCGGCCAGCATCGCCAGGGTCACCCCGAAGCCCTCGTTGGCACCCTGGGTGCCGCCGATCGACTGGAACGGCAGGTCGACCGGCAGCCCCGCCTCGATCAGGTCGATCGTGGTGGTGACGTGGGTCAGGACGCAGCTCTGCGTCGGGATCTCGTAGCGGAGACGTACGTCATCGACGAGCCGGAGCAGGTCGGCGACCGTACGCGGGTTGTCGGAGGCCGGGTTGATGCCGATCAGCGCGTCCCCGGACCCCAGGAGCAGGCCGTCCAGGATCGAGGCCGCGATGGCGCCCGGATCGTCGGTGGGATGGTTGGGCTGCAGCCGGGTCGCCAGGCGCCCCCGCAGGCCCATCGTCGTGCGGAAGCCGGTCACCACCTCGGTCGCCGCCGCCACCGCGATGAGGTCCTGGTTGCGCATGATCTTGGAGACCGCCGCCACCATCTCAGGGGTCAGCCCCGGCGCGACGGCGGTCAGCGCGGCGGTGTCCCGCCGCGCGGCGGCGTCGAGCAGCCACTCCCGGAGAGCCCCGACGGTCAGCCCGCTGACCTGCGCGAACGCGTCCTTGTCGTGCGTCTCCAGGATCAGCCGGGTGACGTCGTCGGACTCGGCCGGAACCACCTGCTCCTCGAGGAAGACGCTCAGCGGCAGGTCGGCGAGCACCATCCGCGCCGCGACCCGCTCGGTGTCGGACCCTGCAGCGCATCCGGCCAGGACGTCGCCGGAGCGCAGCGGCGTCGCCCGCGCCAGCACCTCCACCAGACCGTCGAACTCGAAGCCGTGCCCGTGGAGACTCTGCCGGTATCGCATGAGACCAACGGTAGAGCCGCAATATTTCCACGGCGTGAGGCGCGGGCGTCGCGGGGGCATGACGGGCCACAGGCACGGAACAACTCCCGAACCGAGCCGACACAACCAATCCAGAACTCGTTTTCAATCGGCAGCCGCGCCACCCCGGTGAACGGAAGGCAAAGACAGTGCGCGTTAGGGTGCTGTGGTCCCGAACCCAACCGGAAGGACAACAGTGTGACTTCTGAGAAGAAGACAGACAGTCCGAAATCCGCCAACCAGAATCCCTCTGGGCACAACCCCTCTGGCCTCATCAAGTCTCCCACGGGCGAAGTCGTCCCGCACCCCGCGCTGGACCTGCCGATCTCGAGCGAACAGGACCAACGCAAGGGAATCGACTGGGTGGTCTTCGGCATCGCGGCGGCCATCGCCATCGCGTTCATGGCCTGGGGCTTCATCAACACCGACGGCATGGGCAAGGTCGCCGGCGACGCCCTCACCTGGGTGCTGGACAAGGCCGGCTGGGTCTTCGTCCTGACCGCCAGCGGCTTCGTCATCTACATCATCTGGCTCGCCGTCAGTAAGTACGGCAACATCCCCTTGGGCCGTGACGACGAGAAGCCGGAGTTCAAGACGGCTTCCTGGATCGCGATGATGTTCAGCGCCGGAATGGGCATCGGTCTGATGTTCTACGGCGTCAGCGAGCCCATCTCGCACTTCGTCACTCCGCCGCCGGGCACCGGCGAGGCGGGCAACCCCGAGGCCATCCAGCACGCGATGGCGACCACGATGTTCCACTGGACGCTGCACCCGTGGGCGATCTACGCGGTCGTGGGTCTGGCGATCGGCTACGGCGCCTACCGCAAGGGCCGCGTCAGCCTGATCTCCTCGGCCTTCACGCCGCTGCTCGGCAAGAAGACAGTCGAGGGTCCGGCAGGCAAGGCGATCGACATCTTCGCGATCTTCGCGACCCTGTTCGGCTCCGCCACCTCGCTCGGCACGGGCGCGATCCAGATCGAGAGCGGCCTGCAGATCGTGGCCGGGCTCGGCGAGGTCGGCAACAACGTCCTCATCGGGATCATCGCGGTCCTGACGGTCTGCTTCGTGATCTCCGCCGTCTCGGGTGTGGCCAAGGGCATCCAGTGGCTCTCCAACATCAACATGGTGCTGGCCCTGCTCCTGGCACTGTTCCTCTTCGTGGTCGGCCCGACGGTCTTCATCCTCGACCTGATCCCGACCTCGCTCGGCACCTACATCGGCGACCTCGCCCAGATGTCGGCCCGCACCGGTGTCGGCGGCGAGGAGACCTCCGCGTGGCTCGGTTCCTGGACCGTCTTCTACTGGGCCTGGTGGATCTCCTGGACGCCGTTCGTCGGCATGTTCATCGCGCGGATCTCGCGTGGGCGCACCATCCGGCAGTTCGTCGCCGGCGTGCTCCTCGTCCCGAGCGCCGTCAGCGTGATCTGGTTCTGCATCATGGGCGGCACCGCCATCGACCTGCAGCGTGACGGCACCGTCGACATCGCCGGTCTCGGCGGGGTCGAGTCGCAGCTGTTCACCACGCTCGACCAGTTCCCGCTGGCCACCGTGATGAGCATCCTGGTCATGGTCCTGGTGGCGATCTTCTTCGTCTCCGGCGCCGACGCGGCCTCGATCGTGATGGGCACCCTCTCCGAGCGTGGCGCCGAGGAGCCGAGCCGGCCGACGGTGGTCTTCTGGGGTGTCGCGACAGGTGTCGTGGCCATCCTGGGTCTGATCGCCGGTGGTGCGGATGCGTTGTCAGGTCTGCAGACGATCACGATCGTGGCGGCACTTCCGTTCGTGGTGATCATGGTCGGGCTGGCGGTCTCGCTGCAGCGCGACCTGGCCCATGACCCGCTGATCGTGCGTGGTCAGTACGCCGCGGAGGCGGTCGAGCAGGCCGTCATCACCGGCGTCACCGAGCATGGTGACGACTTCGCGCTCGCGGTCGTCGAGGACGACCACAGCAACGGCGGCGAGCCGGCCTCGGCCGACGGCACCGCCACCGCGGTTCCTGCCGACAAGGCCTGATAAGACACGGCAGCTGATGGCGGGGTCCTCCGGGACCCCGCCATCAGTCGTCTGTCAGCGGGGTCCCGGCGTAGGTCTCCAGGGTGACGAACTCCTCGACCGGCTGCCTGCGCAGCCTGGTGAGCTGCTTGACCGGCTTGCCCAGTGGGACGACCGCGGCGACGGCGTAGCCCTCAGGGGCGCCGAGCAGCTCGAGCACCGCTGGCTCCTCGGCGACCACCATCGTGGTGATCACCCCACCGAAGCCCTCGTTGCGGGCCGCGAGGAGCGTGTTCCACACCAGCGGATAGACCGAGGCGCCGGAGATGACTCCCACCCGGTCCAGCTGGGAGTCGATGGAGGCGACCGCGCCGAGGTCGACGAGGAAGACGAGCACCGCCGGAGCCGTACGCAGTGGCTCGGTCATCGCGTGCGGGACCCGGGTCGCGGCGATCTGCTCGTCGGTCACTGCTGTCGGGTGCACCGTGTTCCACGGCATCTCCCCCGCCTTCTGCTGCGCCATGTACCTGCGGGCGCCCGTCGCGGTCAGCTCGACCAGACGCTCGCGGGTCTCCTGGCTGCGTACGACCACGACGTGGCCGCCCTGCCGGTTGCCGCCGGAGGGCGCGAACCGGGCGTTGTCGAGGATCCTGGCGAGGATCTCGTCGGGCAGCGGGTCGTCGGTGAAGTCGCGTACGGCATGGGTGGTCCGCATCGCCTCGTAGAGCTCCATGGCTCCATCCCAGCAGACTCAGCCCAGGCTCAGCCCACCAGGAAGGCGACCAGCGCGGTGATACCGACCACGACGATCACACCACGGAGCACGTTGGGCGGCAGCCGGCGGCCGATCCTGGCACCCAGCAGACCACCGATCGTCGCGCCGACGGCGATCAGGGCGGCGATCTTCCAGTCGACGTCGGCAACGAGGGCGAAGATGAGCCCGGAGATGCCGTTGGTGATGGCGACCAGGACGTTCTTGAGCCCGTTGAGACGCTGCAGCGTCTCGGCGACCCCGATGCCGATGATCGCGATCATCAGCACGCCCTGAGCGGCACCGAAGTAACCGCCGTAGACGCCGAGCATCGCGATCGCCGGCCAGACCCACCAGCGCTCGCTACCATCGTCGGGCAGGTCGCCGTGCCGTTTGGCGACCCAGCGGGAGATGCGCGGGCCGGTGATCACCAGGACCACACCGAGCCCGATCAGCACCGGGACGATCGCCTCGAAGGCACCCGGCGGAAGCACCAGCAGCAGGATCCCGCCGACCGCGCCACCGATGAGGGCCGCGACCCCGAGCCGCAGGATCCGTCCGCGCTGCCCGGAGAGCTCGCGACGATAGCCCCAGGCACCGGCCAGCGAGCCCGGCACCAGGCCGATCGTGTTGGACACGTTGGCGACGACCGGAGGTACGCCGAAGGCCAGCAGCGTCGGGAACGTGATCAGCGTCCCCGAACCGACGGCAGCATTGATGGTGCCCGCCCCCACCCCGGCGATCAGGATGAGGGCGGACTGAAGTGGATCCACCTAGGCGGTCGGCTCGGCAGGAGGCTTCGGCCGGTTGGGGGCCTCGGCCTGCTTGGCCTCGGCGAGCGCCTCCTGGACGGCCGCGGCCGCGGAGGACTGCTCGAGGTCGACCGTCGGCTCGGCCGAACCCATGTCGACGCGCTTTACGGGGCCCTCGACCTCGTCCGGGATGCCCTGGAGGCTGTTCATCGTCGAGCCGAGGCCCTCGAGAGCCTTGCCGATCTCGCTCGGGACGATCCACACCTTGTTGGCATCGCCCTCGGCGATCTTCGGCATCATCTGGAGGTACTGGTAGGCCAGCAGCGACTGGTCGGGACGACCGTCGTGGATCGCCTGGAAGACGGTCTGGATGGCCTGGCCCTCACCCTGGGCGCGCAGGATCGCGGCCTCACGGTCGGCCTGCGCCGCGAGGATCTGCGACTCGCGCTGACCCTCGGCGTTGAGGATGGCGGACTGCTTGTTTCCCTCGGCGGAGAGGATCGCGGACTGGCGCTGACCCTCGGCGGTGAGGATCGCGGCGCGCTTGTCGCGGTCGGCGCGCATCTGCTTCTCCATCGCGTCCTTGATGGACATGGGCGGGTCGATCGACTTGATCTCGACGCGCTTGACCTTGATGCCCCAGCGGCCGGTGGCCTCGTCCAGGACGATCGAGAGACCGGAGTTGATCTGCTCGCGGCTGGTCAGCGTCTCCTCCAGGGTCATGCCACCGACGATGTTGCGCAGGGTGGTCATGGTGAGCTGCTCGACGGCCTGGATGTAGTTGGCGATCTCGTACGTCGCCGCCACCGGGTCGTTGACCTGGAAGTAGATGACCGTGTCGATCGAGACGGTCAGGTTGTCCTCCGTGATCACCGGCTGCGGTGCGAACGCTACGACCTGCTCGCGCATGTCGATCATGTAGCGCACCTTGTCGACGAACGGGATCACGGCGTTCAGGCCGGGGTCACGCTTCGACTGGAACTTGCCGAAGCGCTCCACGATGCCGACCCGCGCCTGCGGGATGATCTTGATCGTCTTGGCCAGCGTGGTGATCACCAGCACCGCCAAGATGACCAGAAGGGCCAGGATGATGCCACCCATTGCCAATCAGTCCTTGTCTATTCGTTGTGCGTCAGGTTGCCCGGAAACTACGGAGTCCCGAGCTCCGGAAGAGGATGGACGTACGCCGTCGCTCCTCTGATCTCGAGCACCTCGACCGGCGTGCCGGCCGCGATCACGAGCGTCTCGTCATACGGCTGAGCGGTCCAGAGCTCGCCGTCGAGCTTGAGCTGCCCAGGCTTGTGGGCGCTGATCTCGACGGGCGAGATGGCCTGGACGCCGATCAGCTTCTGCGCGCCGATCTGGATCTCCGGGCCGTTGTGGAGCCGCCTGGCCAGCCCCGGGCGTACGACCGCGAGCATGGAGACCGAGACCACCAGCGCGACGATCGCCTGGATCACGAAGCTGTCGGTGAACGCGCCGGTCAACGCGCCCGCGAAGGCGCCGGTGGCGAGCATCAGCAGGATCAGGTCGAGGCTGAAGAGCTCTCCGACGACGAGCAGCGCTCCGAGTGCCGTCCAGATCGCCCAGTCCCAGTCCTGCCAGTCCATGGCGCCACCCTAGCGGCACAGTGTTCGTCACGTGGGGATGTTTTCGCACCGGCGTGCGCACCGGAAATCAGTCGCGTCGTTCCGACGACTACCGGTAGCGTTCCGCATCCCCCAGGAGCCGAGTTCCTGGGCTTCGATCCGGGCGAATCTTTCGGGAAGGTGCATGCATGGGGATGACGATCCCGGCCGAGCTGGACTATGTCCTCGATCTGCTCGGCTACGAGTGGCCGAACGTCGATGAGGATGCGGTCCGCGACGCCGCACATCTGGTTCGGGAGCTCGAGGCTGATGTGCGAGACACGCTGGATCGGCTCGAATCTCGGATGATCGAGCTTCAGGAGGGAGCCAAGTCGAAGTCGGTCAACGCACTGATCCAGGCGTACGCCGACAACCGCACCTCGAATCTCGACCAGTTGCTGGATGCGCTGCCCGAGGTCGCGTCCGGCATCGACATCATGGCGGATGCAGTCGTTGCGCTGAAGGCCAAGGTCATAGCCGAGCTGACCATCACAGCGGCGCAGATCGCCGCCGCCGCGGCCACCGCGGTGGTCACCGCTGGCGCCAGCCTGGTGGCCAACGCGGCGATCATCGCCGCGCGGAAGAAGGCAATCGACATCGCCACCGACATCGCGATGGACGAGCTGATCGGCCAGGTCACATCGATGGTGATCGAACCACTCACCGGCACGATCACCGACTTCGCGACCATGGCCATGGAAGCACCGCTGGTGACCAGCGGTGACGAGGTCGCCGGCATCGAGCTCAGCTTCGACCTCATGGACCAGATCGCCGAGGCCATCGACGACTGTGGCCAAGACCAGCTCGAGATCGGCTACACCTTCGCCGCCCGCCTCTCAGCGCTTCCGCTGTTCGCCTCCTGAGGAGCTCAAGTGTCCGACAAGCTGAACGACGTCGTCGAAGACGTCCGCGAGACCGCGGTACGCACGCTGCGTGATGTCATGGTGAGGCTGGCCGAGCGCAAGCGCAAAGAGGCCGACAACCTCCGCGACAACGCGAACCAGCGACGTGACCAGGACGACGATCTCGCGAACACCGTCCCCCAACGATCGGTGGACTCCCGTGGACGCGTGATCCCCGAAGGCGTCCAGCGGCTGCCCAGCGGGAAGCTGCCCTCGAACTGGCACCACGCCGGAAAGGTCTATGACGGTGACCGCTGGACCGCGGAACTGAAGAGGAAGTACCCGAACGGAGTCCGCTTCACCGACGACGGCTATCCCGACTTCTCGCCCTACGCGGAGAAGACGACGAAGATCACTCCGCACTTCGACGGAAACCACACGACCGACTTCTCCACTGCCGATCGCGCGGCCGGGGTCACCGCGCGCCACCGGCGGGAGAACGAGCTCACCTGGCACCATCACCAGGACGGCACTACGTTGCTCCTCGTACCCAGAGAGATCCATGACGCTGTTCGGCACGCCGGCGGCGTCGCCATCGCGAAAGGACGCTCCTAGTGACGTCACTGACCTATGAGGAAACGTTCCCGGCCGCTCCGGCCAGCAGGTTGGAGGAGCTCGAGCAGCGGCTGGGTGCCCGGCTCCCCGAGCCGTACCGCGCCTACCTGGGCACGCAGGACGGTGGCGCGCTGGAGGGCTACAACAACCACGGCATCGAGATCATCCTTGGGATCGGCGAGGTCCCCAGGTGGTCGAGTCTGTGGCATCTCCTCGACAAGGAGAGCGACGTGCTTCCGGCGGGTTTCATCCCGGTCGGCAGCGACGCCGGCGGCGGTCTGTTCCTGTTGGCCGTAGCAGGGGTCGACCGCGGCTCGGTCTGGCATCAGAGCAGCGAGACCGACGTCGACGCAACAGGTGCGATCAGCCCGGTTTCGCGGGAACGGCTGGCCGACTCGTGGGACGACTTCCTGTCCTCGATCGAGCCGCTCGAGCAGTAGTCGGCGGCCTGCCAGCCCTTCGCGTACGCCGACTCAGCGGGTGTGGCGCGCGCGGCGTTTGGCCCAGTAACGGCCATCGCTCGCCTCGAGCTCGAGCGGCATGCCGAAGGTCTTGGAGAGGTTGGCCGAGGTCAGCGTGTCGTCGATGAGCCCCTGGGCCGTGATCCGGCCGGAGCGCATCATCAGGACATGGCTGAAGCCGGGCGGGATCTCCTCGACGTGGTGGGAGACGAGCACGGTCGCTGGGCTGTCGGGGTCGTAGGCGAGCGTCGAAAGCGTCGAGACGAGGTCCTCGCGGCCGCCCAGGTCGAGCCCGGCGGCGGGCTCGTCCAGGAGCAGCATCTCGGGGTCGACCATCAGCGCCCGGGCCAGCTGGACGCGCTTGCGCTCGCCCTCGGACAGGGTGCCGAACATTCGCTCACCGAGGTGCTTGATGCCGACCTCGATCAGCAGCGCCTGGGCGCGGTCGTGGTCGAGGTCGTCGTAGTGCTCACGCCAGCGCCCCACCACGCCGTACGAGGCGCTCACCACGACATCGCGGACGAGCTCGTGGCGCGGGATCCGGTCGGCCAGCGCGGCGGAGGTGAGGCCGATGCGCGGACGCAGCTCGAAGACGTCGATCCGGCCGATCTGCTCGCCGAGGATCTTCACGACGCCCGACGTCGGGTGGAGCTGGGCCGCGGCGGCCTGGAGCAGCGTGGTCTTGCCTGCGCCGTTGTGGCCGAGGATGACCCAGCGTTCATCCTCCTCGACCACCCAGCTCACAGAGTCGAGAAGGGCATTGCCCCCGCGGCGTACGGTGACGTCGTTGAACTCCAGCACGGCTGCCATGGCGGCAAATCTATCGGCAGGGGTCGGCCGGCTCGGGGTTAGGGTAGGCCGCTGTGAGTGTCGACGAACCCCAGTCGGTTGAGGCCACCCCCGAGGCCCTGCGCGTGGCCTGGTGGGTGACGGCGTGGCTGCGCGGTGAGGCGGTCACCGACCTGGTGCTCGATGCGGTGATCGGGCCCGACGCGACCCACACCGTCAGCGGGCTGGCCATGCTCGGGCTCGGTGGCACCGAGGGGGTCGCGGACACCTTCGTCAGCGGGATGGGACGGCTGCGTACGGAGGGGGCGACCTGTGTCGGGGCCGCTTTCCCTGCCGAGGGCGACCCGGTCGGGCTGGGCGGACCCCGGGCCTTCAACGCGGCCGCGATGGAGGCCGGCGAGGCGGTGGTGAGCGACGCCGGGATCGGGCTCGTGCCGGTCCGGGTCGGCGCGGTCGTCGAGTGGCAGGCGTACCCGGCCGAGCGCCGTCAGCTCCCCGACGTCGGCGAGGCCGACCGGGCCCTCCGGCTCGCACTGACCGAGTCCGCGACCGCGCTCGCCGAGCTCGACGTCGCCCGGTGGCGGCCCGAGGTCGCCGACCGGCTGATGAACCTCCGCCACCGGCCCTCGCTGGCCGGTGCTCCCGGGGTGCCGCCGCGGTGCGTGGAGCTCGCCGCTCGTGGCGTACAGGCCCGGGAGATCGTCGCGGTGGCGCTCGAGGACGAGGGCGGCGCCGTGTCCGCCGCGGAGATGCTGCGGCGGCGAGAGGCCCTGGTCGGCCTCGACCGCGCCGCGCGGAGGGCGCTCACCGCAGCGGGATCGCCCGAGGTGTGGCCGCCGAACTAAGACGCGGGCACCGGCTCCACTATCCTTTGCAGCGATGACCGAGGAATTCGACGCGCTCGAGCGCCGTCCCGACACTCTGCTGATCACCCTCGCCGGAAACGACCGTCCCGGGCTGACCTCGGCCACCCTGGCGACGCTCGCGTTGGCAGGGGTCGACGTGGTCGACCTGGAGCAGATCGTGCTGCGGGCGCGGCTCGTGCTCGGGCTCCTGGTGACCGCGCCGGCCGACGCGGCGAGCACCGACGCGCTCAAGCACGCGATCGAGGAGACCGCCCACGCTCTCGACATGACCGTCGAGATCGAGGAGGGCGTCGGCGACACCCCGCGGGAGCCGTCCGACCGCGCCCGGGTGACGGTGCTGGGACTCCCGCTGAAGGCGGCCGCGCTCGCGTCGGTGACGCGGACGATCGCCTCTGCCGGCGGCAACATCGACCGGATCATCCGGCTGGCACGCTACCCGGTCACCGCCTTCGACCTGCACGTCTCCGGCGCCTCTCCCGACGAGCTGCGCGTCACCCTGGCGGCCGAGGCCGCCGCCCAGGGCGTCGACATCGCGGTCCAGCCCGCCAACCTCGTCCGCCGCGGCATGCGCCTGATCGTCATGGACGTCGACTCGACGCTGATCGACGGCGAGGTGATCGAGATGATCGCCGCCCACGCGGGCTACGAGAAGGAGGTCGCCTCCGTCACCGAGGCGGCCATGCGCGGCGAGCTCGACTTCGAGGACTCGCTCCGGGGGCGGGTGAAGTACCTCAAGGGTGTTCCCGCGACCGCGTTGGACGAGGTGTACGCCGGCCTGCAGCTCAACCCGGGAGCGCGGACGATGGTCCGCACCCTGCGCCGCCTCGGCTACCGCTTCGCCATCGTCTCGGGCGGGTTCTCACAGATCACCGACCGGTTGGCCGCCGACCTCGGCATCCACTACGCCCGCGCCAACGAGCTCGAGATCGTCGACGGCGTACTCACCGGCGAGGTCGTCGGCGAGGTCGTCGACCGGGCCGGCAAGGCCCGCGCGCTTCGAGAGTTCGCCGCCGAGATCGGCATTCCCGAGGCCGCCACCGTCGCCATCGGTGACGGCGCCAACGACCTCGACATGCTCGCCGCCGCCGGCCTCGGCATCGCCTACAACGCCAAGCCCGCAGTACGTTCGGCCGCCGGGACCGCCATCAACGTCCCCTACCTCGACACGATCATGTATCTCCTCGGCATCTCCCGCGAGGAGATCGAGGCCGCCGACGCCGAAGCCGGCATCGTCACCCCCGCCCCGCCCCTCATCTGAGAGCCCGTCGACTCGGCCCTCAGGCGCGCGCGACGTGGAAGGCGGTGACGGAGGCCCCGGCCTCGTCCAGCTCGGACCAGTCACCGTCGTAGGTGAGTACGGCGACGGCGGCGGTCGGGAAGCCGAGGGCGAGCTCGTTGCCGGCCTCGTCGTCGCCCTCGCCGTCGTCGAGGAGCTGCACGAGCGAGAACACGGTCGGGTTGTGACCGATCACCACGACCGTCGAGATGCCTTCATCGACCCCGCGGACGAGGTCGAGGGCGGTGGAGGTGCCAGCGGCGTACAGACCCTGGTCGTACTCCGCCAGCGTCAGGTCCCACGACGCCCCGACCGCGACGTCCTCCCAGGTCTGGGTGGCGCGGTCGGCCGCCGAGACCAGCACGTAGTCCGGGACCACGCCCTGCTCGGCCAACCACGCCCCCGCTGCGACCGCGTCGGCATGGCCGCGCTCGGTCAGCTGGCGCTCGTAGTCGGTGGGTGCCGACGACTCCGCCTTGGCGTGCCGCATGATGACGAGGGTCCGCATGCGGCAACCCTATGGCCTCACGCACCCAGCGAGTGATAGCCCCCGTCGACGTGGATGATCTCGCCGGTGGTCGCCGGGAAGAAGTCCGAGATCAGCGCGCAGACGGCCTTCGCGGTCGGGGCCTGGTCGGTGTTGTCCCAGCCCAGCGGCGCCCGGCTGCCCCAGCCCTCGTCGAGCTCCTCGAAGCCCGGGATCGCCTTGGCGGCGAGGGTCTTGAGCGGACCCGCGGAGACGAGGTTGCAGCGGATCCCGTCGGGACCGAGGTCGCGGGCGAGGTATCGCGAGGTCGACTCGAGCGCGGCCTTGGCGACACCCATCCAGTCGTACGCCGGCCAGGCGATCGTCGCGTCGAAGGTCAGCCCCACGATCGACGAGCCCGGAGACAGGAGCGGCCGGGTCGCCATCGCGAGGGACTTCAGCGAGTAGGCGCTGACCTGGACCGCCTGGGAGACGTCTTCCCAGGGACCGTCGAGGAACTTGCCGCCGAGGAGCGTCTGCGGGTTGCCGTACGCGATCGAGTGGACGACCCCGTCGAGCCGCTCGACGCCCTCGGCCCGGAGCGCGTCGGCGAGGCCGTCGAGGTGCTCCTGGTTGGTCACGTCGAGGTCGAGGACCGGGGGCTCCTCGGGGAGCCGCTTCGCGATCCGCTTGGTGATCGACAGTGCGCGGCCGAAGTTGGAGATCAGGACGCGGGCGCCCTGCTCCTGGGCCACCTTGGCGACCGCGAAGCCGATCGAGGAGTCCATCGTGACCCCTGCGACGAGAACAGTCTTGCCGTCCAACAAACCCATGATCAGTGCCCCATTCCAAGTCCGCCGTCGACCGGGATCACGGCCCCGGTCACATAACCCGCATCAGCCAACCACGTAACGGCCGTGGCCACCTCGTCCGGTGACGCATATCGCCCCAGCGGAACCCGTTCCGTGATCGCCTTCTGCTGCTCATCGGTGAGGACCGCGGTCATCTCGGTCTCCACGAAACCAGGCGCGACCACGTTGGCGGTGATCCCACGCGAGCCGAGCTCGCGCGCGAGCGATCGGGCCATGCCGACCAGCCCGGCCTTCGACGCCGCGTAGTTGACCTGGCCCGGGTTGCCCATCAGCCCGACGACCGAGGAGATGAAGATGATCCGCCCGCGGCGCAGCCGCAGCATGCCCTTCGAGGCACGCTTGGCGAGCCGGAAGGACGCGGTCAGGTTGGTGTCGATCACGGAGGTGAAGTCTTCCTCCGACATCCGGAGCACGAGGGTGTCCTTCGTGATCCCGGCATTGGCGACGAGGACCTCGACGGGTCCGTGGGCGGCCTCGGCGGCGGCGTACGCCTCCTCGACGGCGGCCGGGTCGGTGATGTCACACACCAGGTCCAGGGCCCCTTCCGGAGCCCCGCCCTTGCGGGAGGTCACGGCAACGTTGTCGCCGTTGGCGACGAAGGCCTCGGCGATCGCCCGGCCGATGCCGCGGCTGCCGCCGGTCACCAGCACCGAGCGCGGTGCCTTGGTTGTGGGGTTTTCACTGTCAGTCACAGGCGCGACGGTAGCGATTACTTCGGCGTACGACCAATGTCTTGGATTTGCTTGTGAGAACCATCCAAAGTCCATCGGAGCGCCCCTGTTGGGACCACACCATTGACCGGGTGCCATCGGCCACGACCTAGACTGGCGGTATGTCCAAGGCGCAACCGATCAGGATCACCACAGCCGGCCGTAGCCGCGCCGAGGACATCGCGATCCGCCAGAAGCGCTACGCCATCTCGATGTCGATCCGTTCGCTGTGCTTCATCGGTGCCGTGATCGCCGGTCTGGCCGGTATCGGCTGGCTGTGGCCGATCCTGATCGCGGCGGCCCTGATCCTGCCCTACGTCGCGGTCGTCATGGCCAACGCGACCAACACCAAGAGCGACGAGATGAACCTGATGGACTCGCCCTACGGCCCGCGCCAGCTCACCAGCGGACGCGAGCAGCAGCTGCGCGAGAAGGACGAGGACTGATGGGCGCGCTCGACTCCGACCTGTGCTCGGCCAAGGGCTGCCAGGACTCCGGTTCGTGGGAGCTGCAGTGGAACAATCCCAAGATCCACACGGCCGACCGGCGTAAGATCTGGCTCGCGTGCGAGACGCACAAGGAGTCGCTCAGCGACTTCCTGGGCGCGCGCGGATTCCTCAAGGACGTCGTCCCTCACTAGCTGTTCCCCCGGAGAGGTCGTGCGATGAACCCGATCCCTGTGCTCCTCGACTGCGACCCCGGCCACGACGACGCCATCGCGATCCTGCTGGCGCTGGGCAGCCCGCACATCGACCTGCTCGGCATCACCACCACGTTCGGCAACTGCCGGGTGGAGAAGGCGACCTACAACGCCCAGCGGATCTTGGCGCTGGCCCGCCGGCCCGATGTCCCGGTCGCCGCCGGTGCCGCCGGGCCGCTGGCCGGTGAGACCCACATCGGCGACTTCATCCACGGCGCGACCGGGATCGACGGGCCCGACCTTCCCGAACCGCTCGCTCCCCCTGCCGCGGTCGGGGCGGTCGAGTTCCTGCGTACGTCCCTCCTGGCCGCCCCGGACCCCGTCACCGTCGTCGCCACCGGACCGATCACCAACGTCGCGGTGCTGCTGCGCGACCATCCCGAGGTCGGTCCGAAGATCGCCGAGATCGTCTTCATGGGCGGCTCGACCGAGCGCGGCAACACCACGCCGGCCGCCGAGTTCAACGCCTACGCCGACCCCGAGGCGCTCGACCTCGTCCTCACCAGCGGCCTGCCGACCCGGATGGTCGGGCTCAACCTGTCCCACCAGGCGCTCGCCACTCCGGAGGTCGTCGCGCGGATGCGGGCCATGGATCATCCGGTCGGCCGGGCGTGCGCCGACCTGATGGGCTTCTTCGGCGGCACCTATTCCGACGTCTTCGACTTCGCTTCTCCCCCGGTCCACGACCCCTGCACCATCGTGGCCCTCATCGACCCCGGCCTGATCACCTGGCACAAGTCGTTCGTAGCTGCCGAGACCGCGGGCCGCTGGACCCGCGGCGCGACCGTCGTCGACCTGCACGGACGCCTCGACGAGCCGCCCAACGCCCAGGTCGCGATCACCCTCGACGTCGAGGGGTACTGGGATCTCGTCTTGGACGCCGTCGACCGCGTCGGCAGCTGACCTGCCGAGAGGTCAGGTACGTCGGCCGAGGCGTCGCTCCCGCTGGCCGAGGCGTCACCGCAATGACGTCTCGGCCGACGCGAGTGACGTCTCGGCTGGTGGCTAGCCGCCGATGGCGCTCATCGGGCGGTCGGGCTGGAGGAAGCCGAGGTCGTCGATGCCGTGGCCGGCGCGCTTGCCGGCCATGGCGGTGACCCACCGGGCGGCGAGGTCGGCGTCGGAGGCGCCGGCACGAAGCGGCGTACGCAGGTCCGACTCGGAGCGCGCGAACAGGCAGTCGCGCACCTGTCCGTCGGCGGTGAGGCGCACCCGGTCGCAGTCGCCGCAGAAGGGGCGGGTGACGGAGGCGATGATGCCGACCTTGGCCGGGCCACCGTCGACGTGGAAGAGCTCGGCGGGGGCGCTGCCGCGGGGTTCCTCGGCGGGCGTCAGCTCGAAGGCCGCCGACAGCGCCGCCAGGGTCTCGTCGGCGGTCACCATCTTGTCGCGCGACCAACCGTGCTGGGCGTCGAGAGGCATCTGCTCGATGAACCGCAGCTCGTAGCCACGCTCGACCGACCAGCCGAGCAGCTCGGCCGCCTGGTCGTCGTTGACTCCCCGCAGCAGGACCGCGTTGATCTTGATCGGTCCCAGGCCGGCGTCGGCCGCGGCCTCCAGCCCGGCGACCACGTCGGCCAGCCGGTCGCGACGGGTGATCTCAGCGAAGATCTCCGGCCGGATCGAGTCCAGCGACACGTTGACCCGGTCGAGCCCGGCCTCGGCGAGCGACCCGGCCATCTTGGCCAGCCCTAGCGCGTTCGTGGTGATCGAGAGCTCCGCCTCGGGAGCGACCTCGCGGGTACGCGCGACGATCGAGACCAGCCCGCGCCGCACCAGCGGCTCACCACCGGTGAACCGCACCTCGCGAACGCCGAGCTGACCGGTGGCCACGCCGATCAGCCGCACCACCTCGTCGTCGGTGAGCACCTCGTCGCCGGGCAGCCAGTCGAGCCCTTCCGCCGGCATGCAGTAGGTGCACCGCAGGTTGCAGCGGTCGGTCAGAGAGACCCGCAGATCCGTCGCCACCCGGCCGAACCGGTCGACGAGCCTCTGCTGGGTCTGATCTGTCGGGGAGGTCGTCATCACACCAGTCTAGGCAGGCTCGACCCGGATCGTGAGTGAGGACCGCATGCCAGTTAGTCTCATACGGTGAGTTCGTTCCGTTTCCTGCTCAGCCGACGCTGGGCCGGTTTCACGGTGTTCGTGCTGATCCTGGCCTACGGAACCTGGTGGCTGGGCCAGTGGCAGTTCGACCGTCTCGAGGACCGCAAGGCCAGCAACCAGATCGTCCGCGTCAACGAGGACGCCGAGCCCGCGCCCGTCTCCGACGTACTGGCCCCGGGCCAGAAGGTCGCCGAGAAGGACGAGTGGCGGCGGGTGACGGCGACCGGGACCTACGCGGTCGACGACACGATCATCTGGCGCTACCGCACCCCCGACGACGCGAAGGGTGTCGACATCGTCGTGCCATTGGTGCTCGCCGACGGGAGCGCGGTGCTCGTCGACCGCGGCTGGCTGCAGACCAAGTCGCAGGACGAGTTCGAGGACCTCCCGGCGCCGCCGTCGGGTGAGGTCACGATCACCGGCTGGGTCCGCGCCGACGGCACCGGCGACTCCACCGACGTCGCCCAGGTCGACGGTTACCACGCCACTCGCGCGCTCTCCTCGACCCAGGTCGCGCAGGTGGTCGACGAGCCGCTCCTGACCGGCTGGCTCCACCTCGACACCGAGTCCCCCGAGCCCGCCACCCAACTGCGCCAGGCCGACCTGCCCGAGCTCGACAACGGCCCCCACTTCTTCTACGGGCTGCAGTGGTGGTTCTTCGGCGTCCTCGCCATCGCCGGCTTCTTCTACCTGATGTACGACGAGCGGCGCACCCAGCGCCAGGACCACCCTGCACAAGACGATGACACCGCCGACGGCGACGAGCCGGCCGATGAGCGCGCCCGCAAGAAGGCCGCCAAGCTCGCCCAGAAGCAGGCCGTGAAGGCGGCCTACCAGGCGGCGTACGAGAAGGAACGCAGCGGAAAGACCTGACCGCCCAGGGCCTGTTTGAGAACTCGGAAGGCGCCGGCCAGACGCCGCCCAGCGCACGCCCTGGCGGCGTTGCCGCCTCTCAACAGACGCCCGGTATGCCATCGAGGCGGCGCCTTGCCAGGCCGCACGCTGGACGACGTCTGGCTCGGCGCCGAGTTCCCAACAGGCCCTAGCGGCGGAACTGCGTCTCGTAGAGCTCCGCGTAGAGCCCGCCGTCGGCGAGCAGCGACTCGTGGGTACCGGACTCCACGACCCGTCCGTCCTCGACGACCAGGATTCGGTCGGCGGCGCGGATGGTGGAGAGCCGGTGGGCGATGACGATGGACGTACGTCCCTCCAGCGCGGCGTCCAGAGCGGTCTGAACCGCGGCCTCGGACTCGGAGTCGAGGTGGGCGGTGGCCTCGTCGAGCACGACGATGTGGGGCGCCTTCAGCAGCAGCCGGGCGATCGCGAGCCGCTGGCGCTCGCCGCCGGAGAGTCGGTAGCCGCGGTCGCCGACGACGGTGTCGAGGCCGTCCGGGAGGCCCTTGATGACGTTGGCGACCTGGGCTGCCTCCAGGGCGGCCCAGACGTCGCCGTCGGAGGCGCCGGGGCGGGCGTAGAGCAGGTTGCCGCGCACGGTGTCGTGGAACATGTGGGCGTCCTGGGTCACGTAGCCGACCGCGGCCTCGAGCGACTCCAGGGTCACCTCGCGTACGTCGAGGCCGCCGACCTCGACCGACCCGGAGCGTACGTCGTAGAGCCGTGCGATCAGGTGGGTGATCGTCGACTTCCCGGCACCGGAGGGTCCGACCAGGGCGACCATCTGCCCCGGTTCGGCCACGAAGTCGATGTCGGTCAGTACCTCGCGCACCTCCCGGCTCTCCGGGCGCGCGATCGTCTCGAGCGAGGCGAGCGAGACCTCGTCGGCACGCGGGTAGGTGAAGGCGACATGGCGGAACCGCACCGAAGCGGCGTCCGGCGGCACCTCGACCGCGTCCGGCTTCTCCTTGATCAGCGAGGGCAGGTCGAGGACCTCGAAGACGCGGTCGAAGCTGACCAGCGCGGTCATCACGTCGATGCGTACGTTGGAGAGCGCCTGCAGCGGCCCCAGCAGCCTCACCAGCAGCAGACCGAGCGCGGTCAGGGTGCCGAGCGTGACGTCGCCCTGGATCACCATCCAGCCGCCGACGCCGTAGACCAGCGCGGTCGCCAGCGCCGGGACCACCTGCATGGTCGCCCCGAACAGGCGGGTCAGCAGCGCGATCCGAATGCCCAGGCGGCGTACGACATCGGCTCGCTCGGCGAAGGCGGCGTCCTCCTCCTCGCGACGGCCGAAGAGCTTGAGCAGCAGGGCGCCGCCGACGTTGAACCGCTCGGTCATCGTCGTCGCCAGCGCCGCGTTGCCGTCCATCTGCTCGCGGGTCAGGCCGGCCAGCCGGCGGCCGACCCAGCGCGAGGTCAGGAACAGGATCGGGAACAGCGCGAGGCACATCAGCGTCACCTGCCACGACAGCACCAGCATCGCCGCGCCGACCACGACCAGCGAGATCAGGTTGGAGACGCTGTTGGACAGGGTCGAGGTGAAGGCTCGTTGCGCGCCGAGCACGTCGGTGTTCAGGCGGCTGACCAGCGCGCCGGTCTGCGCCCGGGTGAAGAAGGCCAGCGACTGACGTTGGACGTGGCCGAAGACCTGGGTGCGCAGATCGAAGATGAGTCCCTCGCCGATGCGGGTCGAGAGCCAGCCCGAGACGATCCCGAAGCCCATGTCGACCACGGCCACCAACGCCATCGCCGCGGCGAGCCAGACCACGAGCGAGACGTTCTGCTCGAGCACACCGTCGTCGATGAGGCGCTGGGTCAGCAGCGGGGTCACCACCACGAGCGCGGCGTCGAAGACGGTGAACACCAGGAACGCGCTGATCAGGGCGCGGTGAGGCCCGGCGTAGGAGATGACGCGCTTCAGCGTGCCCTTCGGCAACCCACGCTGGAGAACCGTCCGGTCGGCACGCAGGTTGCGCATGATTCCGCCGCCGCCCATCGCCCCGCCGCCGGCACCGAAGCCTGGACCCATTTGTGACACCCCGTCACCTTAGTTCGCCCGGCGATGTTCGGCCGCTTCGGGATGGTTCGTCGAAATATGGTCAAAATCACCTCGGGTAGGTGACCAAGCGCTCTGTTGGTGGTATGAAGTGGAGCGCGTGTGTGCGCCGGTCTCCGGGGGCTGGATCAGGATTCGTCCAGACCGCCCTGAACCCGCGGGTTCATGCCATGACTGCTCACCCCCACACCAGGTGCCCTGACATGACCCGACCACTCCCGGCCCGACTCCACCGAGCCGGTCCATGGTTCTGCAGTACCGCGATCCTCCTCTTCGTCGCGCTCTCCCCCGTCATCTTCGTCACCGCCTCCGGTGACCAGTGGTTCTGGCCGTGGATCCTCGCCGGCGTACCCGTCGTCGCCCTCACCCTGTGGCTCACCGCGATGGCCTACGACACCACCCCTGCCGAGGCGTCACCCCGGCCGGCCGAGGCGTCAGTCCCGTCGGTCGAAGAGTCGGACGCGCAGGCCGAAGCGTCACTTGCGTCGGCCGAGTGGGCACCGGATGACACCTCGGCCGACGCGAGTGACGTCTCGGCCGACGTACCCGACCTTTCGACCGACGCGGGTGACGTCTCGGCCGACGTACCTGACGTCTCGGCTGGGCGGGGTGGGGATGCCGGGATGCGGGTGGCGGTGCTGTCGCTGTCTCGCAAGGTGCAGGCGTCGGCGCACCGGATCCAGGAGGAGTCGACGCGGATGGTGGCCAAGTTCCCGGCGGAGCCGGACGTGCTCGAGGCGGGGATGCGGGTCGACCACGCGGCGGCACAGCAGGCGCGGCTGGCGCAGAGCATCGCCACGCTGTGCGGTGAGCAGCCCGGGCAGCACTGGCGCGACCCGCTCGCGATTGCCGACGTCGTACGTGGCGCGGCGGGCCGGATCACGGCCTATCGCCGGGTCCGGGTGGAGGGCGACCCGCCGGTCGCGGTCCAGGGTGCGTACGTCGAGCCGCTGATCCACCTCGTCGCCGAGCTCCTCGCCAATGCGACCCAGTCCTCGCCGCCGGCGACGGCGGTGCTGGTCACGATCCGTTCCGTACGCCGCGGCGCTGCCCTCGAGATCGATGACGCGGGCGTCGGCATGGACGAGACCAACCTGGCCTGGATGCGCGAGATCGCCTCCGGCACTCGGCAGGTTCGCCTCCACGACCTCGGCGAGATCCCGCAGACCGGCCTGGCGGTGGTCGGCACCTACGTACGCCGTCACGGGTTCCGCGTCGACCTGACCGAGTCCGTCCACGGCGGCCTGCGGGTCGCGGTGCTGGTCCCCGAGGCGATGACCACCCCGCTGAGCCCGGCCGCGCTCGAGCCGGTCGCGCCGCGTACGCCGACATCGACCCCCATCCCCGCAGCGCTCCTGACGAAGGCTCCCAAGGCACCGCCCCCGTCAACGACCCCGCCGCCCGCCTGGCCCGTCCACAGCACCCCGAACGCACCCGATCCCGTGCCGGACCACGAGCAGCGCGAGCCGTCGCTGTTCACCTCCGACGGCTTACCGCAGCGCCGCTCGAAGCGCGGCCAGCGCTTCGCGACCGGACAGCAGCTCGCGACGAGCCAACCCGTCCCGGCGCGCCCCGAGCCGACAGCCGAACAGGCGGGCGCCTGGATGAGCAGTTTCCTCAGCACCCCGGCCACGCCCCCGGCCGGCACGACCATCCCGCACCAGGCCGTCGAGCCCAAGGACGACAGCACCGCCGCGGAGACCGATTCCGCACCCGAGAACCACTGGAGGAACCATGACCGATGAGAACAGCTGGATGCTGGAGCTGGTCGCGGGAGTACGCGGCGTACGTCATGTCGTGGTCCTCTCCGCCGACGGGCTCGTCCGGGTCCGCACGAGCCACACCCCGCGTGAGGAGGCCGACAAGCTGGCCGCGGCGTGCGCCGGCCTGACCTCGCTCGGTCACGGGATCAGCCGCCAGTTCGGCGCCGACGCCCACCCCCGTCAGGTGATGGTCGAGTTCAACGGCGGCTTCCTGTTCATCCGTGGCGCCGGCGACGGCTCCCGCCTCGCGGTGGTCACCGAGATGAGCATCGACCCGGCGCTGGTCGCCCAGCAGATGCAGGCGACCGTCCTGATGCTCGGGGAGCGCGCGATGAGCACCCCGAGACGTTCGATCTGAGCCGATCCGAGCCGATGCCCGACGCTTCTGACGACTACGTCGACCACCCGATCCGGTCCTACGTCCGGACGGGTGGTCGTGCCCGTCCGACCCATCGGCTGACGCCGGCGACGCTCCTGATCGGCCACACCAGCCCGGCGGCCACGGACTCGTCGGTGGGCCGTCAGGAGCGCGAGATCCTCTCCCAGTGCCTCGGCGTGATCTCCATGGCCGAGATGGCCGTCCATCTCGGCCAGCCGGTCAGCGTCTTGGCGGTGATCGCCTCGGACATGATCGACGCCGGCCTGATCGGCGTACGTCCCGACAGCGACGCCGCCGCCGGCCCCTCCCGCGAAACCCTCCAGAAGGTCCTGCATGCTCTCAACCACCTCTGACGGCAACCACTATCTGGCGCCGACGGTCGTCGAGTCGGTCAAGATCCTGGTGGTCGGCTCCTTCGGAGTCGGCAAGACCACGCTGATCGGCTCGGTGAGCGAGATCGAGCCGCTGCGCACCGAGGAGACGATCACCCAGGCCAGCGAGGGGATCGACGAGGTCGCGGCGACCCCGGAGAAGACGACGACCACGGTCGCGATGGACTTCGGCCGGATCACCCTGACCGACGAGATCGCGCTCTACCTGTTCGGCACCCCCGGGCAACGCCGCTTCTGGGACCTGTGGTCCGGCCTCGCCGAGGGTGCCGCCGGCGCTCTGGTCCTGGTCGACACCCGCCGGCTGGCCGACTCCTTCGAGGTGCTGGACCAGCTCGAGACGCGTACGTCCCTGCCGTTCGTGGTCGCGATCAACCAGTTCCCCGGCGCGCCGAACTACGAGCCCGACCAGATCCGCACGGCGCTCGACCTCGATGACGAGACCCCGATCGTCGTGTGCAACGCCAAGAACCGCAACGCCTGCGCCCGAGCGCTCGCCGCGCTCGTGCGCCACGCTCTGAAGACGCACTGACCCCCGATCCACGACCGACAGGCACTCCTCGCGATGACTCCCACCCGCACCGTACGGCTCGCCGACCTCACCGACCTCGTCCAGGCGCCCGAGACCGTCGGGCCTCGGGCGAGAGAGGTGCACCAACGGCTCCGGGCCGAATGGGGCCCGGTCGCCCCCGGCGAGCTCTCCCCCGGCGTACGCCTCTGGTTCGCGATGGGCTATGCCGAGTTCAGCGAGGTCATCCGCAACGAGGACGTCTTCTCCCGCAACGGCGACAACTGGAGCGCGGTGCAGGAGGGCAAGATCCTGCCGGACATGCCGATCTATCCCTTCGTGACCACTCGGCAGAACTCCTTCCACAACGACGGCGAGCTCCGCCGGCGGCTGCGCTCGCCGGTCGACCGGGCGCTCTCGCGGGTCGACGAGCACGGCTACGCCGCGAAGGTACGCAGCATCTGCAACGACCTCGTCGACGACATGCTCGAACGCGGCGAGGCCGATCTGGTCCAGGACTACGCCGTCCTGATCCCGCTGCTGTCGGTCGCCGCGATGTTCGGCATGGGCCACGAGGTCGGCGACTCGATGCGCAAGGCCGCCCACAAGGTCCTCGGGGGCGGCCAGCTCGCCCAGGAGGGGGTCATCGAGTTGGCCGTGGAGATCGTCGACCACATCGCCAAGCGCCGCAGGGAGCCCCAGGACGACGTCACCTCACACCTGATCGACGACCCGGGCCTGTGGGACGACAACGAGGTCATGGAGGCGATGATCGTGATGATCATCGCCGGCAACGAGCTGACCATCGCGACCATCACCCAGACCCTGCTGCTGATGCTCTCCGACGAGCGTTTCGCCGGTCGGCTGCGCGGCGGCCGCCTCGACGTCGACCAGGCGATCGAGGAGGTCATGTGGCGCGACCCACCCTGCTACAACATCACCCCGCGGTTCGCGCTGCGCGACGTCGAGCTCGGCGGTCAGCTGATCCGCAAGGGCGACGCCGTGGTGCCGTGCATCGCGGCCGCCAACGTCGACCCGCTGATGACCGGCGGTGACCCGTGGCTGGAGATCGGCAACCGCGCCCACATGTCGTGGAGCGCCGGACCCCACTCCTGCCCCGCCCAGCGGCCGGGCACGATCATCGTCCAGGCGGCCGTACGCACCGTCCTGGAGCGCCTCCCCGAGGTCTCCCTCGCGGTGCCGGCCGACCAGGTCGAGCGCAACACCGACTCGCTCTCCTACCGCTACCCGACCTCGATGCCGGTGACGTTCGTCCGCACGCTGACCTGAGGGTCAGGCGAGCGAGACCAGGTCGGCGTACTCCTCGTTCCACAGGTCCTCGACACCGTCGGGGAGGATGAGCACCTTGTCGGGCTCCAGCGCGTGCACGGCGCCCTCGTCGTGGGTGACCAGCACGATCGCGCCCTCGTAGCGGCGGATCGCGTTGAGCACCTCCTCGCGGGAAGCCGGGTCGAGGTTGTTCGTGGGCTCGTCGAGCAGGAGGACGTTGGCCGCGGAGACGACCAGGGACGCAAGCGCCAACCGGGTCTTCTCACCGCCGGAGAGCACCCCGGCCGGCTTGTGCACGTCGTCGCCGCTGAAGAGGAAGGCACCCAGCACGGTGCGCGCCTCGGTATCGGTGAGCTGCGGTGCCGATGACTGCATGTTCTGCAGCACCGACCGCTTGGTGTCGAGGGTCTCGTGCTCCTGGGCGTAGTAGCCGACCTTGAGCCCGTGACCGGGCACGACCTGCCCCGTGTCGGGCTGGTCGACGCCGGCCAGGATGCGCAGCATCGTCGTCTTGCCGGCGCCGTTGAGCCCGAGGATGACCACGCGGGTGCCGCGGTCGATGGCCAGGTCGACGGCGGTGAAGACCTCGAGCGCGCCGTAGGACTTCGAGAGGTCGTTGGCAGTGAGCGGGGTCTTGCCGGACGGCGCGGGTGAGGGGAACTTGATCGAGGCGACCTTCTCCTGCTGCCGCTCCCCCTCGACGCCCGCCATGATCTTCTCGGCGCGCTTGAGCATGCTCTGCGCGGCGGTCGCCTTGGTGGCCTTGGCGCGCATCTTGTTGGCCTGGTCGGTGAGCGTCTTGGCCTTGTTCTGCGCGTTCATCAGCTCGCGCTTGCGCCGGGCCTCGTCGGTCTCACGCTGGGTCAGATACTGCTTCCACGGCATGTTGTAGATGTCGATCACCTCGCGGTTGCCGTCGAGGTGGAAGACCTTGTTGACCGTCTGGGCGAGCAGGTCGTTGTCGTGGGAGATCACGATGAAGCCGCCCTTGTAGGACTTCATCCAGTCGCGCAGCCAGATGATCGAGTCGGCGTCGAGGTGGTTGGTCGGCTCGTCGAGGATCAGCACCTCGGCCGACGAGAAGAGGATGCGCGCCAGCTCGACCCGGCGTCGTTGACCACCGGAGAGCGTCTTCAGCGGCTGGGTCATGATCCGGTCGGGGATGCCGAGCGACTGGGCGATCTGCAGGGCCTCGGTCTCGGCCGCGTAGCCACCGCCCGCGTCGAGCTCGTCATGGGCGCGCTGGTAGCGCTTCATCGCCTTCTCGCGGACGTTGGGATCCTCGGATCCCATCTCCTCCTCGGCGATCCGCATGCGGCGTACGGCATCGTCGAGACCTCTTGCGGAGAGGATGCGGTCCTTGGCGATCACCTCGGGATCACCGACCCGCGGGTCCTGGGGCAGATAGCCGATCTCACCGGTGTTGGACACCGTTCCGGAGGCAGGCAAGTGGTCGCCGGCGAGCACCTTCGTCAGGGTCGTCTTCCCAGCGCCGTTGCGGCCTACGAGCCCGACCTTGTCGCCGGGTCCGACTCGGAATGTGACGTTCTCCATCAAAAGTCTGGCGCCGACGCGGACTTCTAGGTCATGGGCAGTGATCATCTCCGTCACTAGTGTATGGGCGGGGCACTCGGTCCCACACATCACCACCTCCAGGGGGACAAGATGCGGTTCAACCCGAAGGCCAGACTCGACACCAGCCGGACCTCCGGCGGCGGTGGCGGTGGCGGGTTCGGTGGTGGGGGTGGCGGCCGGATCCCGATCCCCGGCGGCAAGGCGAGCGGTGGCATCGGCACCGTCATCGTGCTGCTGATCTTCTTCCTCATCACCCAGTGCACCGGCGTCGGCCCGCAGGTCCTCGGCGACAGCGGAGGCTCCACATCCGTCGGCACCGGCACCTTCGGCGGCATGCAGGCGGCCGACGGCGGCGAGACCGGCGACTTCGGGTCGTGCCAGACCGGCGAGGACGCCAACAACGACGAGAACTGCGCCTTCGTCGCCCTCGAGAACTCGATGACCGGCTACTGGGACTCCCAGCGCGACCTCTCCGGCCGGTTCCAGCCCGAGCAGGCGGTCGTGATCTTCTCCGACCAGGTCCAGACCGGCGGCTGCGGCTCGGCGTCGAGCTCCGTCGGCCCGTTCTACTGCCCGGCAGACCAGACGATCTACCTCGACCCGACCTTCTTCGACTCCATCTTCGAGCAGCTCGGCGGCCAGGACACAACCTTCGTACGCGCCTACGTGCTCGCCCACGAGTACGGCCACCACATCCAGAACCTGCTCGGCACCATGGGCCAGGTCCGCACCCAGCAGGGCCCCGACTCCGACGCCGTACGCCTCGAGCTGCAGGCCGACTGCTACGCCGGCATGTGGACCGCCGCCGCCGAGGACGACGGGTTCGTCGACGACATCACCGACCAGGACATCACCGAGGGCATCGATGCCGCCAAGACCGTCGGCGACGACCACATCCAGTCCCGCACCACCGGCCGCGTCGACACCTCGTCGTTCACCCACGGCTCCTCCGAGCAGCGGATCGCCTGGTTCAGGAAGGGCCTGACCACCCCCGACTCGATCGCCGGCTGTGACACGTTCAGGGCGCGGGATCTCGACAATCCGTAGGCTCGTGTCCCGGTCGAGGCCAGCTCACATCGCCATGAAATGCGTCAGCTTGACGTTGAGATAATCGTGGATTGCCTGGCGGCCGCCCTCGCGGCCCATGCC